>NZ_JALCZB010000005.1:0-115872 GCF_022690745.1 Anaeromyxobacter sp. SG64
CCTCGTTCACTGGAAGCTCCTTGGACTCGCCGCCAAGCGAGGCCGTTGGTGTTTGGTCACCGAGGAGCTTCCACTTCCTTCTCAGCCTCCGCGAACTTCCGATTCACACATTCTTAGGGACACAACCGAAGCGGTTGGAGGCCTCGTTTCCTGCAGCGAGAGACTGCACCGCGCCCCGGAGCACGTCGGCCTTGTCCTGCACAGGTGCTTCGAGTGCCCGAAAGAAGACGGTCATGCTCGCGCCTCCAAACAGTAAGCGGCGGTCTCCACCATCGCGCTATCGAGTACCCCTGCGCCCAGGTCCGCAAAGACGACAGGCGGGGCAAGTCTCAAGAGCACTTCTTCCCGCCACTTCTGGAAGCTCGAAAGGAAGAATCCCGTTCGCGACGTGATCGCGCCGACACGTCCATGCGAGCCGAGCAGCTCGATGCCGCGTTCGATGAACGCTGCATAAACGTCGTTCTTCGTCTTGGCGTAGGCCTTCTCGAAGGCCTTCTTTGCCCTGGTGCTTCCAGAGCCGAATGGCGGGTTCATGAGCACGACGTCGAACTTCCTCTCCGCGACGCCGAGCAGAGCGACGCCGTGCGCCGCGTCGTCAGCGAAGAGCCGCCGCCGAGTGTTCGTCGCGCCAGCTTCCTCGCGTATGAAGCGATCGAGCGCAGCGCGGATGCGCTCTTCCGGCGGCGTGAACAGCTCGCCCTGTTTCCTTGGAGGCGTCTTCACAAGCCGCTCGACGCGGAGCAAGAGCCCCATGTCGCCCGCGAGGTTCAACGACTCCACGAGGCTCATGAACACGCGCCCGAGCTCAGCGTCGCCCAACTTCGCCACGAACTCCTTGGCGATCTGGTCGTCGGCCACGAGCGGTTCGGCCACAACGATGTTCGACCGGCGGATCTGCGCGCGCTCAGCGCGGCTGATGCCGAAGTCGCGATAGGCCTTCTGCGCGCGCATCCACAGGGCGAGCTGGGCGATCTGCGCGCAGCGCGGGTCGATGTCGACGCCGTGGAGATTTTGCGCGAGCACGAGGCCCGGGACAGCCTTTCGAAGCGCATCGAGGCTCGGGTAGTCCTCCACGAGCGTCTTGCCCGTCGCTTCGCTCCTTGGGCTCTCCGGGTCGGCGTGGGCCTCCTCGTAGATCGCGAGCAGCAGGTCGAAGGCGTAGAGCAGGAAGTGCCCGCTGCCACACGCCGGGTCGAGCACTCGGAGGTCGCGTGGATCCTTCTTGGCGCGCGGCGCGAACTCCTCCCCGGGCTTGCGGACCATGTACTCGCAGCGCTCGGCGAGCGCAGTCTTGGTGCCGCGCATCTCGTACCAGATGCGGCCGAGCGTGTTGTCAGTGAGGAACTGGACGACGTAGCGGGGCGTGAAGAACTGGTTGCGGACGGCCAGCTCGCGGCTGTTGCGCGGCGCCTGGCTCTCCTCGCGCATCTTGCGGCGTTCGTCCTGGCCGTTGAAGAACTGATAGACCCAGCCGATGGTCTCGTCCTCGCCCCACACGGGGGCGAGATCGGTCGCGTTCAGGATCTCGAGGAGCTGCTCGAAGGTCGCGCGCTTCGGCCACAGTACGCTCGACGGATCGCGTCGGTCGAAGAGGACCTTAACCTCGGTCGACAACTCGTCGAAGAGCGACTCGATGTAGAGCCGGTAACCCTCGCTGTCTGGCAAGAGCAGCAGGCCCGGCGCCATCCCGCAGAACTCGCGGTAGCCCGCCGACTGCTCGCCCTTCGTGATGCACTCCTGCACGAGCTCGCGGGCCTCGAGCATCTTCAAGGCGACGAAGCGGTTGAGCGTGGTGAACGCGGCGTCGCGCAGGTAGTCGCGGGCGGCATCAGCAGGGGTCATACCGGCGGCGCGCTTGTGCTCGATGGCTGCGACGATGCGCTCGCGCGAGAACGCCCGGCGCACCGAGAGGTGCTTGCCGGCCTTGGCGGCCACCTCGCCGTCCTTGTGCACGTCGAAGTCGCCCTCGAGCTGCGCGGCGAAGTCCTCCTCGAGGAGCTTCCGAGCTCGCTGGGTGGCGCGTTCGATCGCGTTTCTAGTCTCCTTATCCATGCTCTCGAACTACTTTTTCCCGACCGTGGCCTCGATTAGGGCACGGGTGCCAGCGTCCATCACCAGATCCGGCTCATTGAGCCACCTGCGGAGCACTTCAGGGGCCTCCTGTGCCGCGGTGGTAGCCGGCTGCTCTCTCATGAGCTTGATGAGATTTTCCACCTCGGGCCTCTCGAGTTTCGTCGTCATGGCTTGCTCCTCTATTGAACGATGACCTTCTTGCCTGCGCCGATTAGGCGTGAGCACTCCTCGCGCACGCCGTCGAGGGCCGCTTCGAGCTGCTCCTCGGTCTCGACGCCGCCTGCGAAGTAGCTGCCGACGCTCACGGTGACGACGCGCTCGCCGTCTATGATGCGCCTGAGCTCGGTGATTGCCGAGCGCAGGCGCCCCTCGCATGCATCGCGGTCGGCGCGAAGCTGCGGGATGGGCACGCGCTCGGCGTCCCGCTTCTGGAAACGCTCGAAGGGGTCGGCGAGGCGGTGCTGCTGGTCCTCGTCGATCTCCGACCAGCCCGGCGTCTTGATGAGCTTGTCGAACGCCTTGGCGTAGGCGGCCACCCGAGCGTCGAGCGCATCATCGAAACGGCGGCCGTACTCGGTCTCGAGGACCTTGGTGTGCTGCTCGATGGCGGGCAGCTCCTTGAAGAAGGTCTCGCGCGCGAGCAGATCATCGAGAAACGAGGCGCGCGCGCGTAGGGCGTCGGAGATGTCCGGCTCCTGGCTGAGAAAGCTCCACAGCGTCCCCTGCGCCTTGCGGGCTCTCTCGAGGTCGTGAAGGCGCGGATCGTTCAGTACCTGCTCGAGTTCGACGGCGCGCTTGATGGCCTCCTTAATGGCGCGGTGGCTCGTGTTGAACGTCGCGATGGCGTTGTCCTCGGAGCCCCGGAGGATGGCCTTCATCTGGCCGATAGCGCCCTCGAGCACGGCGCCGCCAGGAAGGCGATGCGCCGTGAGCGTTGCGAGTGCCGATGAGACGGTATCCTCGTTGCGCGCGACCTCCTTGCGAAGCTCGGCGACGATGGTGCCGGCGTTCAGCTCCTTCACCTCGCTGCCGAACGTGTCGCGGAAGGCCTCGGAGGCCTTTACCAGCTCCTCGAATTCGATGCCCTTCTTCGGGCGGAAGGATGCCTGCCGGAACAGGTTGTTGTTCGAGAAGGTGTCGCGCGCCTCGACCCCGGTGACGCTCTCGATCGTCTGGCCCTTGCTGGTCGCCTCGATCTTGCCGGCACGCAGCAGGGAGAGGACGAGCAGCCGCACGACCTCGAAGTCCCAGCCGAATGGCTCTTTGGCGAACTCGTCGGTGAGGTAGCGGCCGCTCGCGGTGTCGCCGTAGTTGGCGCGCTCCTCGATGCGGTCGACGACTTCCTTGAGCGGGCCGCCCTCGGTGCGGAAGACGGTCTTGCCCTTCTCGTCGCGGAGCAGCCCGATGCTGCCGAATACGCTCGGGAGCCCCTGGAGATTCTCAGCGGTGAAGAGGGCGTCAGTGCCCTTCTTCACGTCGGTTGCCTTGGCGGCGGCCTCCTTGAAGCGGTCGAAGACCTCCGGCAGGACCTGCCCGAGCACCTCGGCGGCGGTCTTGCCGACATCGATGGCGCGGTCGCTGGGACTGCGGTCGTTGCCTCGGAAGTAGATGCGGCCCGAGAGGGCGGCAGCCTTGAGCAGCCGCCGCAGTTCGTCACTGTGGCGACGCAGGCGAACGCGCTCCTCAGCGATGAGGGCGGGCGTGTCCTCACCCTTCGTCTCGCGCTCCTTGCGCGCGAGCATCTCCTTCGAGCGGAACAGCTCGACGGTCTCACGATCGATGGAGTCCGTCAGCGCGATGGCCCAGAAGACGTGCTTGCGCTCCTGCTGGCTGCGTATGCGCAGCTCGGCGGTGAGCGCGTCGAAGTCCTTTCCATCCTCGGCGAGGTGGACCTGGAACATCATGTCGCCCGCGGTGATGTCACGGCCGTGGATGGCGAGGCCCGCCTTGAACGTCTTCGTGTCGAAGAGCGTGTGGGAGGGCTGGGGCTGCCAGAAGGCCGAGAGCACTTCCTGATAAAGGCGGTGCGAGTCGCCGGGCTTCGGGCTGATGCCGTTGCGAAGGCGCTCCCAATCGTCCTCGGCGGGCGTGGGGATACGGTAGCCTTCGTCGCCACGGCGAACTTGATGGGCCGCTTCGAGCGCGCGCAGGGCCTCTTTGACCGAGGCGAGCTGCGAGTCACCGCCAACGCTGCCGTGCAGGGCTGCCGCGATGTTCTCGGCGCTGCGGTGGACGCTCTTCACGTACTGGAGAAGGCAGATCACCTTCGCAACACGCTGCGCGAGCGGGTGATCGACGACCTTCGAGATGGCGGCAATCTTCGCGCGCACCTCAGAGCCGATGTTTCCCTCGACGAGATCGTAGACCTGATCGAGCCGCACCAGATCGCCGAGCGTACCGTCGGCGAGGTTCACGGCCGGGTTGATGAGGAGCTGCTGCGCCAGCTTGATGATGGTGCGGTTCGCGCCGCCGACGTGCTTGCTGGCGCCTCCCTGCGTTCGCAGGCCCGAGACGACCTGGATGATGAGGTCGATCTGGTAGGGCAAGAGCGGGTACAGGTCGATGAACGCCTCGCGCGTCAGCTCCGGGAGCTTGATGTCCGCGGTCATCCGCGTGTGGTCGGTGAGACGGCCGCGGTGCTCGTCGAACAGCTTTCCGAGCGCGGTCTGGGCCGCGGCATTCTTCGAGAGCACGCGGCGACTGGTGACCTCGGAGATATCCGAGGGCTCCAGGTGGACCTGGAGCGGGAAGCGATCCATCAGGCGGGCAAGCTCGATCTTCTTGTCGTCGAGCCCGGAGACGAGCTCGCCGAGCTTCTCCTGTGAGGTGATGACGACCCAATGCTTGCCGCGCCCCTTTACGCCGAGTTGCTGCACGATGGCCTGAAGGTCGAGCATCTTTTGGACGTCGCGCGCTACGAACTGGCCGACCTCGTCGACCACGAACATCAGCGAACGCCCGGGCTTGCGACGCTTCATCAGCTCGCCGGCGCGGTCGGCCAGCTTGCCCGGCGTGATGTCGGCCTTGTTCTTGACGGCCTTCACCCACGAGTCGGCGACCGGATACGTGTCGGGATCGAGGCTGTGGAGCACACGGCTCGCCTCCGACAGCGCGAAGGCGATCTTGCCCTTCTCGGATGCCCAGTCCTTCTTGAAGAGGCGCTTGTACTCCTCCTCGAAACGCGCGAGCTCCCCCTTCTCCTCGAGGCCGATCTCGAGCTCCGAGAGGTCGAGATCCTTCGCGTAACCGAGGCTCTGGAGGAAGAGCCCGTACATGATCTCGGTGAGCGTCTGGTTGCCGCTCCGGATACCCCGGTCCGTCGAGACGTCGAAGATGACCGCGTGTGTCGGGATCTTCTCGGTGATGGCCTTGAGCAGTACTTGGAGCTTCTTGTCGCCCGCGCGCGCGGCGAAGCGCTCGGCGGCGGATTCGCCCGCCACCGTGCGGTTCGCGATCGCGAGGCCGAGCATCTTGGCGAAGCTCGACTTACCGGAGCCGAAGAAGCCCGAGACCCAGATAGAAACGCCGTCGGTCGGCTTGTTCGGCGCCTCGCGGTACGCCTCGAAGACGCCGGTGTAGTGCGTGCGGATCGCGTCCGTGACGACATACTCGGTGATCTCGTCGCGGATGATCTCTTCGTCGGTCTGGTCGACCTTGATGACCTCTTCGATACGACGGTGAATGTCGTTGGCGAAGAGGTTTTTTATGGGCGTCGTCATCGTCAATGGTCCTCAGAAGATCTTCGGGCGGTAGTTGTGCTCCGCGTCGAGCACGCCCATGAAGCGCAGGCCTGCTGCGCCGTCGAGGTCGCCCGGGTAGAAGAGAACGGTCGGCACGTGCACGCGGCCCTTGAGCTGCTCGAGCAGCGAGAAGGTTCGGTACACGGGGAACAGCGCGCCGGTGCGCAGGATGAAGACGATGTCTTGGAGTGGATCGCCGTCTTCCGGGAGCTGCGAGGCGACGAGGTCGACGAGCGACGACTCGCCCTCGGAGAGCACCGAATGAACGGTGTCGACGACCGTCTCGGTGCCGAGCTCCCTCTCGACGTCGAACCACTCGGCGAGCGGGCGGTGCAAGCGCAAGGCGGCGTCGAGGCACTGGGCCAGCGAGATGCGGCGAACGCGCTTGCCCTTCTGCGAGAGCCGGGTCTCGAGCAGCGTCACCTGCTGGCGCAGCGTGAACTCCTCCTCCGGGTCATAGCGGAAGAGCGCGTACGGCATGTCGTGGTACGCGCTGATGCGCTGCCGGGGATCGGGCAGCTCGAGAATGGGCTCGAGGTTCTGCTTGAGGCGGTGTTCGAGGTCGCTCACGCAACTATCCTCTCTGCGTACTCGCGGGTGCTCGCGCAGGGCAGGGAGAGCTGCACGAGGCTGCCAGCAACCTGAAATTCGAGCTTCTTATACTGATGGAGTCGCAGGAGCTCGTGTTCGACGTCCGCCGGGCGCATCAGGAACAAGCGCCACTCGGGCGAGGAGATCATCTTCGAAGGACTCAAGTTCTCATCGCGCATCGCGTGCAGCAGGTAGAGGAAGCTGCGCTCCGGCAAGTGGAACGAGACGAACTCCTTCGCAACGGAGCCGCGCAGGAGGCCGAAGTCGACGGCCATCTTCAGGAGGCCTGCCGCGACGCGCCTGGTGGTCTGGTCGGACCACGCGTGCTCGATAGTGCCGCCACGTTTGCCGATTCCGCCCAGGTACTCCTCGACGTCCTTCGTGTGAACGCGAAAGGTACCGGAATTGTACGCGGCGAAAAGCCAGGTCTCGAGGAAGTCGCGCACAAGAAACTCATCGCGCGTCATGTGCCAGAGCAACAGCGGCTTCCACTCGTCGATCGGAAGGCCCCGCTTCGCGAGCACGACGAGCGGGCGATCACGGCCGGCGGGATCGAAGCGGCGGTTCAGAACCCAGGCAACGTCGCGAAGCCAAGTCGTGCTGCTCGCGCCGATGAAGTTTTCGTCGCGGAGACGATCGAGGTTCTCCCGCTTCGAACGCTCGAAATCCCACGCTGTGAACACGGCGTAGGTTTCCTCGATCATCGCCCCTTTCACGACGGTAAAGGACGATGCGACTCTCGCACGAGAAGCTGGGCTCACGCCGTCCTCGCGTACGGGACTGCCAGTGCCCCCGGCTCGCCACGCGCGAAAGCGAGAGCGAGCAGTCCCACGTCCGCGTCGGTGCCGCGAAACAATCCCGGGAGCGGAACAGCCCGACCTTCCGACGATCGGCGGAGCTTGGTACAGGCCTCGAGGTCTGAATCGCTTACGACCTCGAACCCGCAAAGGGTCGCGCTCAGGTCGGTGCCCTGGATGGTTTCGAGCTTTTCGAAGAACCCGCTCCAGTTCGCGGCCTCGTCGAGCCAATGCTCCCAGCGCGCGTCGAACTCCTCCTCGATGCGTTCCGGCAAGCGCCACAGCGTCACACAACCTGGGGGATCGAACACCTCCGCACAGCGATGAGCCGCGACGGCAAAGACGGACCGCGCTTGGGCGAAGTGATGGGTGCGCGGGAGCCCTCGCTTCAGAGCGGACGCACCCAGCCGGCCGAGTTGGCCCTTGGTGTTCCACCACTTGGCGAGGTCCATCTCCCCGAATCGCCCCACGATGAGGCGGAGCTTCAGAAGCCTGTCCAGGTCCATCCGTACTCCGTCCCCAGCGTTCGCCGCCTAAGCACGTGATTATACGATGCTTTCGGCCGAAGGCGGTGGCCGATGCGGGCCAGCAGTCTACCAGAGGACCGGACACGGGAATGGTCCGTAACACCGCATGGAACTTCCGTTTTCGTCCGCGTCGATCTGGCGACCGCCGCGGCGCGCGGTCATCTCTCCCGGACGACCAGAGGCAGGTTCGCCGCGTTCACCGGCGACGTGACCGCCCTCACCGCCGTCAACGTTCCGGTGAAGCTCACCGCCTCGCAGGCTCCGGTCGCGGGGTTCGTCTGGGACCGGATCGCGACCCCGCTCCTGGAGAAGTCCACGACGAACGAGCCCGCGCAGGTCCCGAGCGGCCCAGCTCCGCGTTGGCACAGAGGCGCCTGGAACGGCACGGGCTCCGGGCCTGTGTTTACCCATGGTGTCCCCGTGCAGTTGGAGCTCTCGAAGAGGAACGTCGAGCCCTCGGGGAACGCGAAGCGGATCGCCCCGTTCCCGCTGTCGATCGTCCAGACGATCCCATCCCGGAAGAAGCTCACCGTCCCGTCAGCTCCGTCGAACCCGACGAGCGGCCCCATCACGTTGGGCGGCGCGCCTCCGGAGGGCGAGTCGGTGACCACGAGCGCGGGGCCGGCGAGCCCAGCGGGGCCGGTGAGGCCCGTCGGGCCCTGCGGTCCCGTAGCGCCGGTGGGGCCGGTTGGTCCAGCCGGCCCCGGATCTCCCTTCGGCCCCTCCGTGCACGCGGAGAGGACGACGAGGGCGAGGAGGGCCGTGAGAAGGGCGCGCATGTTGGCCATGGTCGCTCAGTGGTCGATGCTTCGTCCGACCTCGATTCTACTCGCCTGGACGGACGCCTCGCCAAAGGGCCTCGTCCCATCGGCCACCAACCCCTGCGACGACACGGAGAGCCCTCCGGTCAGGTTGTCGGCGGCGGCGGCGAGATAGCGGATGTGCCGGTACGCCCACCAGTGCCGGTAGCTGTTGGTGATCGTGATCGGCACCGCGCAGATGAGGCAGCCCAGCGAATTGTAGCCGCACCGGCCGCAGTCGCGGACCAGGGTGAACGTCTGGTACGTGCACGAGAGCCGCGAGGGGTCGGTGTCCATCCAGTGGTCCCACTCCCACGTCTCGAACCGCGCAACGGGCGAGCTCGGGTTCAGCGTGCCGAACGCCAGCGGGATGGTTCGCCCACCCAGGCCCGCTGGGCGCGTCACGTACACGTGCACGCGGCCCGGCGCCGTCGCGGTCGCGGCCGGCACGACGAGCTGGCCCCCGAGGCTCGTCGCCGGCGTCGCGTCCCACGGACCGCCTGGCGCGAACGCCCGCAGCTCGGGCGCCGCTGCGGCCTGCTGCGTGCCGACGATGTCGGCCGGCGGCGACGCCCACGGGCTCGTCGAGCCGGACACTCCCGGCTTCGTGTCGCAGCTGTACTGCGTGGTCGAGCCCGGGAAGTGGACCGGATACTTCGCGTCCTGATCCGCGGCGGTCCCGCCGCACGGGAAGGTCGGGATCCCATTGCAGGTCGCCGCCCAATCGGTGATCCCGGCGAACGACATGCCGTCCGCGTTGTAGGCGAGCCCCGGCATCCGGAGCATCTCGCCCCGCCACGTCTCGGTGGCGTTCCACGCACCGCCCTCGAGCCGGACCTCGGCGAGCACCGGCACGGGCCACGGATTCGTGATGACGTACTTCACGAGGCGCACGCGCCGGTCCGGCAGGAAGGCCGTCGCCGCGGGATCGAACAGGGCGGCGTAGCCCACCGCGCTCGCGGAATACATGAACGTGCTCTTCGGATCGCCTGCCTGCGGGTACGCCAGGTCCTCGGCCACGGCGAGCGCCGGGCCGACGACGTGGAAGGTGTACGTCCCCCCATCCACCTCGGGCGCCGCATTGCCCGCCGCATCCCGGAACGACAGCGTGACGGTGACCGACGCGGTCCCCGTCACGTTCGCCAGGTGAGGCACCGTCTCCGTCGCGAGCGGCAGGTCGAAGTACAGGAAGCTCGGCGTCGACGTCGGGCTCGGGAGGAGCGCACCGGACCGGGCGGGATACTCGCAGCCGGCGCAGTCGAGCTGTACGGCGTAGGTGGCCTCGACCATCGGCGATTCGATCGCCGGGTCGTGGTGCACGGCGAACCGGAGGACAGGGATGTTCGGCGTGTTCGCTCCCTCGAGTTCGGCAACATCGAGCGAACCACCCGCCGACAACCTGGTGGCCATCTTGAAGATCTCGCCGTTCGTCGAGATCGGCTCCTTGAAGCGTCCGACCATGTTGGGATCGGCGGGGACTCTCGCCGTTCCGTCGGGATCGGTCGCCACCGTGATGCCCTCCTCGGGAACATAGGAGGCGAACGTCGCGTCGTAGAGGACGGCCGGCGGCGCGGTGTCGAGCAGGATGTCGAGCGTGAACTGATGCGGCTCGGTCGAGCCGAGGCCGGTATTCGCGGCCTGCGCCGTGTCCTCCGCCCAGATCGTCACGATGTTGTGCCCGGGGACGAGCTCGACAGGCACGTTCCAGCCGCCGTCGATGGGCGTCCCAGTGAACCGCCTGCCGCCGGCCTGGGCGAAGACGCCCTTCACGCCGGTCGCGTCCGTCGCCGAGAGAGCCAGGGTGAGTGTCTGCTGGTTCGTGAACGCCGGCGCGCTCGTGATGAAGGAGAGCACGGGCGGGGAGCGGTCCACCGGGTCGAACGTCCCTGGCGACGGTGGGCCGCCGAAGAGGTCCGAGGCATCGGTCGTCAGCGCTTCGTAGACCTTCGCGCTCACGAGATCCGCCTGGCCGATGCCGCTCCTGTTCGCCGCGCCGTTCCGGATCCACGTGTCGAGCGCCAGCGCGAGCGGCACGCGGAGGAGCTGCTCGTCGAGCGCGACGGGTGGGTTGCCCGGTGTCGCGAGCAGCAAGCCTCCGACGCCGCGCCCATCAAAGCGGCCGTCCGCATCGAGGTCGTCCTGCAGGAGCTGCGCGAGCGTGACGGCGGTGATCGCGTTCGAGCTCGCGCCATAGCCGGCCCTCGCCGCGACGTCGTGAGCGAGCTGGTTCAGGGCGATGTCGAGCAGCGCGGCGTAGGTGGAGTCCACGAGCGTCTGCGGCCTGGCCGCGAGCGGCGCGGGCACCGTGCTGCGGAGCGCGGACGGGCTCCACGCGGCCGCGTCCTTCGTCACGTGCGCCACGAACAGCGGGTCTCGCGCACCCAGCGCGGCGGTGAGCGTGCTGGGCGTCCGCTGCGCCGGGTGCCGGCCTCGAGCCCACGCGAGCGCTGCGCGATCGGCGAGCGTCGTGAGGAGCGTCACCGGAACGATCGGCGCGGCCGTCGAGAAGCGCGGCACGTACGACGAGAGGGAGAAGGTGGCCGGGATCTGGATGACCGCCGCCGAGG
Organism: Anaeromyxobacter sp. SG64; assembly: GCF_022690745.1. Taxonomy (NCBI): domain Bacteria; kingdom Pseudomonadati; phylum Myxococcota; class Myxococcia; order Myxococcales; family Anaeromyxobacteraceae; genus Anaeromyxobacter; species Anaeromyxobacter sp. SG64. The sequence continues at coordinate 11,096 of NZ_JALCZB010000005.1, forward strand.
AGCCGCTCTCCGCCGCGACGGTCGGGTCTGCGTAGAAGAGCGCCGGCCCGCTGGCCACGATCTGGACCGGACCGGAGTAGCTGCGCGACGCAAGCGTGATCGTGGCCGCCCCCGTCGAATCGGTCGGCCCGGCCGAGCCGAGCACGCCGCCCCCGCCGACGGTCTCGTCCTTCAGGCCCGTCACGTCCGAGATCGCGTACACCGTCACGACCGCCCCAGCGACGGGAGCGCCCGCGCTGACGCGTACCTCGATCCGCTCGGGAAGCGGGCTCGTGGTCACCTGCGTTCCGCCACCACAAGCGGTGAAGCCACCGATCGCCACGACGGCGCTGAACACCACGAAGACGCTACGAGACCTCGAAGTCATGGCCCCCTCCTTCGCGGTTGCCCGCGGAAGCCCGCTCGCCCGGTCTGCGCCCTTCCTGTTCATCGAATGCTCGCACCCTTTCGCGCTGAGTGCGGCTCCCCGAGCAGGTCGTGCCGGATGAGGTCCTTGAGCGCGCGGAGCGCCTCGACCGGGGCGGGTGGCAGCGACACCTGGCACCCGCCGCGCGCGTTGTGCTCCGCGATCGCGCGGCGGGTCGCGTTCAGCGCCTCGGCGAGGGCGTTGTACCCCTCGCGGAGCTGACGGGCCTTGGCGACATCGAGTCGGGCCGAGGGGCTTCTGCGCTGTTCTGCCGCAGCGACGGCTCGCCCGTCGCGAATGAACCCGGCGAGCACGCCGGCGGCCTCGTCGAACGAGAGGACCCGGACGCGGAACGAGCTCGTCCCCTGCGCGCCGAGCCAGTCCTTCGTCGCCTTCTCGACGCGCCGCTTCCGCTCCGACGAGTGGACCAGGAACACGAGGACCGGGAAGAGCCCGTCCGGAAACGCGCGCGCGTAGTACGTCGCCGCGCCGGCGCCCGCCATCGCCGTGAAGAAGTGCGCGTACCGCTGCAGCTTGTTGAGCACGGCGCCGTGGGACCCCGGGTTCGCAGTCGCGATGCTGTGCGCCCCGGTCTCCGCCTCGAGGAACAGGCGACGCTGGTGGCCGGGCACCTCGAGGATGGCGTCCGGCTTCAGCACGGCCGGCGCCGTCGCGCCGGTGTGCCGGTGGAACATCTCGAACTCGAGCACGCCGTCGTCCTCGCACAGCCAGCGGAACGGCAGCTCCGAGACCGGCGCCACCGGAGACCGGCGGAGCGCGACGGCGAGCTCGACGAGGACGTCGTTCAGGAGGAGCGTGTGCTCGAGGAACTGGTGGCCCACGTCCTTCTGCGCCGGCGGCCGCAGGTACGCGACGCTCTCCTCGGCGATGGCTCGCCCCGCCGGAGCGAGCGCCCAGACCGGAACCGCCGTCCCCTCGGCGCGCCTGAACTCGAGGCGACGAAGGTACGCGCCATCGCCCGGCCGGCTCCCGGCAGCGCAGAGCTTCGCGAGCCGCCGGTAGACGAGCTTCCGGTTCGGGCTCTCGACGACGAGCCGGTGGACGTGCTCGGCGGACACGTAGCGGGCCACGCCGACGTACGCGAGCAACGCGCGATCGCGCTCGGTGAGGATGGTCCCTCTCACCTGGGCCACGACTCGCCTCCGGCCGCTCGCCCTCGGCCGCGCGCCAGCTCGGCGCGGAGCGCCACGATGTAGAGCTCCAGGCGCCGGGCGATGCGCTGCTCGAAGAGCGCTCGCGGGAGTCCCGCAGGCGCGGCGGCCACGAACGGCCGCAGATCCCGCACGATGAGGAGCTTCTGCTCGACCGAGATCGCCTTCGTCGGCGTCTTCGCGGTCCGGGAGGCGATGGCGCGCTCGAGGAGCCACTCCGTGAGCGGGACCGCGGCGTCGATCGTGGCCTCCAGCGCCCCGAGCCCGTGCGACCGCAGGAACGAGTCCGGGTCGGCGGCGGCCGCCCCGGGCAGGCGCGCGATCCGCGTCGAGAGGCCCGCCTTGAGGAGCGCAGGGGCGACCTGCGCCGGGGCTTCGAGCCCGGGAGCGTCGGTGTCGAAGAGGAGCACCAGCTCCTCGGCGCCCGACCGTTGGACAAGCGAGAGCTGGTGTTCCGTCACCGCGGTACCGCCCGCGGCGACCGTCTCCTGCCGCCCGGCCTGGGCGAGCGCGATCGCGTCCAGGTAGCCCTCGACCACGATGGCGCGCCGGGTGCTCCGGATGGCGGCTGCGGCCTCCGCGAGGCCGAACACCAGGTGGCCCTTCCTGAAGAGCGGCGTCTCCGGGCCGTTCAGGTACTTCGGGGCCTGCGCCCCGTCGCCCGTCGCGGGAATGATGCGGCCCGCGAACCCGACGGCGCGCCGCCGGCCGTCGAGGAACGGGAACATGACCCGGCCCCGGAACCGATCGTGCGCGAGCGGCCCCTTCGACGTGCTCTCCCGGAGGAGCCCCGCGCGCAGCAGATCGTCCTCGGGGATACCCTGCGCGACCAGCGCGGAGTGGAGGTCGTGCCACTCCCGCGCCGCGTAGCCGAGTCGGAATCGCTTCGCGGTGGGCTCGTCCACCCCTCGCGACGCGAGATACTTCCGCGCCGGCTCACCCTCCGGACCCCACAGGCGGCCCGTCCAGTGCGCCAGGGCAGCCTCGCAGGCCCGCTCGATCGCGCCCGTGGTCGGTGCGGCCACGCCGCGCCGCGCGCCGTCCTCGACGGCGACTCCCGCCTCGGCGGCGAGCTCGCGGACGACGGTCTTGAAGTCCTTCCCCTCGAACCGCTGGAGGAACTCGAAGGCGTCGCCGCGCGCCCCGCAGCCGAAGCACTTGAAGCGCCTCGAGTCCGGGTACACGCGGAAGCTCGGCGTCTTGTCGGCGTGGAACGGACAGCTCGCCGAGAACGAGCTCCCCGTCTTCCGCAGCTCGAGCCTGCGCCCGATCACCTCGACAGGGTCGATTCGCGAGCGCAGCTCCTCGATGACGGCCCCGGGGATCACGACTGCGCTCCCGCCGTGCCGATCGCGGCGCTCCGCGGAGGCGGAACGAGGTCGGGCTCGCGGCAGTACCACCGCCTCGGGAACCGGAGCACGCCGTCCGCCGCTGCCACGACCACGCGTCCGGTCCGGCGACCACCGTGGATCTCGTGATCCTCCAGCGTCACGAGGACCCCGCGCGAGCGATCGAGGTACGTGCCTCCGACCTTCAGGATCCTCTGCTTCGACTCCGTCTGCTTTCGCGCTGCGCTCATGCCGACCTCCGATCCTCCTCGCGCGCGCCATGCGCGGCGCGCCCGATGAACCGCTCGTACAGGTGGAGCCCGGCGACCGTCGCCTCCGGGCGGGACACCAGCGGGTAGGCCGCCCGAAGCGGCGGGAGCTGCCCGTAGCAGACCGGGTGGAGCGTCGAGTCCGTGTAGAGGAAGCCCTGCCCGCAGCTGGCGAGGTTCTTGATGCGGTTCGGGTGGAGCTTGTAGGACTCGACGAGCCGAGTGGACGCCTCACGCGTCGCGAGCGAGGTGAAGAGCGGGCCAGCCTCGACACGGACCGTCTTCACGACCTCCTGGTGCGTCCCGATGCTCTTCGCGACCATCTCACAGAGCGCCGGGTTGTCCTGATTCAGCACGTCCTTGATGCGCGTGTTGTCCCAGACCGAGTTCGCGAACTCGCGGCTCACGAGCTCGAGGTCCGCGAGCGACTGGTGTGCGACGGTGAACTGGAGGTTCGCGTCGCGGAGCTGGTTCAGCGAGTCGACGAAAGAGAGGTCCGCGAACCGGCCGAACTCGTCCACCACGACGCTGAACGGTCGCTGGTTCCGGGTCGCCCGGAAGACCTGCCGCAAGCTCCCCTCCTGCTGAACGTCCATCAGGAAGACCTTCCCGAGCGACGGCGCCTGGATCTTGAAGAGGTTCGACGGGAGCTGGACGTAGACGATGAGGTTCTGCTCGAGGACGTCGCGCATCACGATGTCCGGTGCGTAGGCGTTCACGAGCGGCGCCTGGAACTTGTCGACCGCGCCGACGAGGCCCGAGAGCGCCTTGTGGATCTCGTGCCCGAGCCGGTCGATCTGCGAGACGACCTCGCGTGCGGCCTCCTGGTCGCGGGAGCGCGCGAGGCAGTGGTCCAGGGCGCCGCGCCAGGCGGGGTTCTTGTTCCCGACGCCCTTCAGGCAGACCGCGAGGTCGCGCATCGTGAAGGGCTGGCCGAACCCGCGTGCGTCCACCATCCCGTGCAGCAGGCGGCACAGATTGGTGAACATGATCTGCGCCTGCGTGTTGTAGTAGCGGTTGTCGCCGAGCGGCAGGACCGAGAACACGCGCTCCGCGACCGCAACCGGATCGCCTCCGCCGCTCTCCGGCGTGCACGGCTCGACCCAGACCATGTTGTACGTGTGGCTCGGGAGAGCCGGCTGGTTCCACGCCGGGAGCGCGAAGACGCGGAGGTCGGCCTCGCGCCCGGCGACCTGCGCGATGCCCTTGATCGTGGCGACCTCCTCGTCGCTCCCCTTCCCCGAGATCACGACGCAGCCCTTGCCGTCGAGGACGTCCTGCAGGACCTGCGGCCAGAGGACGCTCTCGGTCTTGCCCGAGCCCGTCTTGCCGAGGACGTGGCGGTGGGTCGTGCGCTGGCGCTCGGAGAGGTAGACGGGCTTCCAGCGCCAGCCGAGCGCTGTCCGCCGCGGGGATAGGCCGACGAAGGTGTGGCCAGCCGGCCGGCGTCGGATCTCCGCGAGGACGTCCACGGCGCGCGCGGGGAACCGTTGGTCGTCGGCGCGGAAGTGCGTGCCGGCGATTCGTGCGATCACGTGGTTTCGCCACACGAGGAGGCCGGTCCGGTACGCGAGCAGGACCCCGGCCACCCCCGCAACGCCCAGGAGCAGCGCGGTGGTCTCGTGCGCGAGCACCCAGGAGCGGAGCGGCAGCCATCGACCCTCCGCCTCGGCCAACAGCTCGCGCACGAATGGCACCGGGACCTCGACGCCGTCGCGCTGCCAGCGAAGCGCCAGTTCCGCGCCCACCGTGAGCGTGATGACCGCGACCGCCACGCGTGCGGGAACCGAGACGGAGGGAGCGTCGGACCGCTGCATCGAGACTCCGGTCGAGCAGGTGCTGTCGCATAGCTTCTATGTTTCTGACGTTTGTATGTCAAGCGACCGCCGACGCGACTGACCCAAGAGGTTCTGTCTGCGCGAGCGTGTCGCGGTGCCGTCCTGCCGCGGCCGAGGGGGGGAAGGAACGCCGGGCCATGGCCCTCGACGTCAGAGCCGGGGAGCGGCTACCTCAACTGACTGCGTCGGCGACCCAGACCACGCTGCGAATGGACCCAGTCCGTCACCGCAGAGCGCCTCAAGATGCTACGTCCCCTTGTGCTGTAGCGACCTCGGATCGACGCGACTTTCGTGAGAGCCCCGCTGCTGTTCCGGCCAACGCACGAGGATGGTCCGCCTCATCGAGGACCCACTCCCTCGAGCGCGCATTTGCCCCCGAGACACCGGTCGTGCAACTCCTGCGCGTCGGCGGTGTCGTGGTCCGCTTAGGTGGGACGAGCCGTCACTCGCTACGAATCGCGTCGATTGGCGCCACCCTGCTGGCAACGACGGCAGGGTACGCCCCAGCAGTAAGGCCCGTGACCACGGTGACCGCCAGCGCGGCCCCGACCGCCTCAGGAGAGACATCCGCGGGGATCTTCAGAGCCTCTCGAGCGAGCACCGCCAGGCCCGCCCCCAACGCCGTACCGACACCGCCCCCGGCTATCGACAATACCGATGCCTCCGTCAGGACTTGCGCAAGGATTCGCGTGCGCCGCGCTCCGAGAGCCATCTTCACGCCGATCTCTCGCGTGCGCTCCGCTGCAGACGCCATCATGACGTTCATCACGCCCACTCCAGAGACGCCGAACAGGAGTGCGCCGAGAACGAGTACAGCAGACGTAACAGCGCCTGCGAGGGCATCGACCTTGGCGGAGAACGCATCATTACGTTCGACCTCGAAGTCCTGCTGCTGGTCTGGTCGAAGACCCCGCATGCGCCGCAGCAACGCAATGACCTCATCCATCGCGTCGGGGACGGCCGCACGATCCGTCGCGACCACAGTGAATACGTGATCGCGCACATGAGCGATTGTCGCATTGTAAGTCTGAAGAGGAAGCAGCGCATAAGCGTCCCGCGAGACCGCACCCAGGACGGCCCCGTCTCGGCGCGCCACCCCGACGACCCGAAATGGCACTCCGCGTATGCGAACCGATTCGCCGACCGCATCCCGCACAGGGAAGAGCACGCGCGCGACATCCGCACCCAGAAAGACAACCTTCAGCCCGAGCCTGCCGTCCGTTTCCGACAGGAATCGCCCGACGGCGACGGTCGTGCCGTTGGCTCGCTCGTACTCTGGGGTGACGCCGAGCACCGCCACCGTAGCGGTGGTCGCTCGGGTGCGGGTCGCGACCCGCTCAAGTACCTGCGAATGCGCCTCGACCGACACCGCCTCCACGTGAGCAAGACCATTGAGCAAGTCTCCGTGCCGCCAGGGGAGTTCGTGTCGCGGCGTCAGCGGCTCGTTCGCGCTACGCTCGGTAGGCCACCGTCGTACCACGAACGTCTGCTGTCCGATCAGCGCGAACTCGCCCGACACATCACTACGTAGACCCTGCAAGAACGCCAGTGACGCCACTGTCGTGCCTGCCGCGACGACGAGGCCCAGCAGCGCCAGGCTCGAACGGAGGCGATTGCTCTGGAGCGCCTCCCAGGAGGACGCGATCTCGCCCGCTGACCACATCACTCGGCCCTAAGCGCATCTGCAGGCTGCAGCCGCGCAGCCAGGGAGGCCGGCCACGCACCGAATACGACTCCAACGACGGACGCAAAGGAGACGCCCACGACGACCGCCTTACCGCTCGCAGTGATAGGGAGCGCGAATGCGGCAGCAACGAACGCTGCGGCGATGGCACCAAGAAGACTGCCCAACACCCCACCCACAAGCGAGAGCGCTACCGCTTCCAGGACGAACTGCAGGGCGATCGCTCGCCGCGATGCCCCAAGCGCACGCCGCACACCGATCTCCCGCGTTCGCTCCCCAACAGACGTCAACATCACGTTCATGATGCCAACACCACCGAGGACGAGCGTGAGTACGCCGATCGCGACACAGACTCCGAACAGCCCCCCGGTCAACGAGCGATACAGTTGAAGCAACTGCTCTCCTCGATTGATTGCGAAATCATTATCAGCGCCTGGCCGCACCCCCCGTACGGATCTAAGGATATCTACCACCTCATCGACGAGCCGCTCCTCGCTTCCCGGCAGTCCACCTACCGCGATCACGAGCGACTGACTTCTTCCAAAGACCCGCTGAAACGACGAAAGCGGCACTGTCGCATGATGGTCGAGCGAGTGGCCAAACAGTCGTCCGGCCCGCGCGAGTACCCCTATGACCTCATATGGCTTGCCAGAGACGCGCACCCGGGATCCGACCACCGCCTCTGGAGGCACCCGGGGGAAGAGGTGCTCCGCCAGTTCGGCCCCAAGCACGACCACTGGGCGCCCCAACAAGACGTCGACTTCCGAAATGAACCGGCCTGCGCCCACCTCGCCGCCCCCCACCTCCAGGAAGCGCTCCGTGGTTCCTCGAAGGATCACACGCCACGACTGCTCCGTGCCCGGCACGCTCACTGCTACGCTGGCGGTTGCCAGCGGCGCCACCGCAGCAGCATAGACTGCGCCCCTTTCGACAGCGCGAACCTCCTTCAGCGTGATTGGCGCGGTAAGCGTGGAGCGCCCACGGTCACTCGCATCCGACAACCAGGGTGTGCGCTCCACGTACAGCGCGCTTGCTCCCAGCCCGGAGAGCGCCGCCTGGAAGGAGCCACTCAGCGCCTCGATCACGGCGTAGACCGCGACCAGAGCACCGACGCCCGCAGTGAGCCCGGCGGTTGTCAGCACCGAGCGCAGCCGATGGCGCAGGAGCGCCTCGAGCCCAGTCGACGCCGCCACGGCGAGCGCGAGAGACGCGCGCGCGAACAGCGGTCTCTGCACGCCTGAACGCATCACCGCCCCTGCTCATGCGCGAGAGCACGACCGGAGGGCGACGGCAAACTGCACATGCGAAGGTCCAAATCCGCCGGGAGATTGCCCGACACCTGAGGCTGAGCGCTCCTCGATACCTGAACCGGTCGAGTCCCGGTCTGGTGCCAGGACCAGAACGACAGCATGGCGGACATCGGCGTTGTCAGTACCAGAATCGCGGAAGCCGCCAGGATCGAAACCGAATTAGCTACCGGGCGCGCTCGGACCAACGCGACCCATTCACGAGCGAGCGAGCGGCGCACCGCAGCGGCGCGGAGCACGTTCGCCTGGATGCGCGCCGCCTGCTCGCGGGAAGGAGCGAGAGATGCCATCGCCCGCTGAAATCGAGGGTCGGTCACGGTGACTCCTTCCGATTCCTCAGGTGCTCGAGAAGCTCGTTTCGCCGCCGCTGAGCGATCTTACGAACGTTCGGAGCGCGGAGGCCAACGATCCTGCCGACCTCCTCAGCGGTCAGCTCGGCCCCATAGAAGAGCGCTACGACTTCCCTATCCCGGGACGGGATTTCCGCTAGCGCCTGAAGCAAGGCGATCCGGTCCACGAGGGATTCCGCTGGATCCTCCACCGCGGCGCGTTCGTCCGCGATGTCCCGTAGTGCGCCGGGTGAGTGGACGTCTACACGGCCTCGACGCCTGCGGCTCTTGCGTGCCCGATTAAGGGCTATGGTCAGGAGCCAAGCGGAGAACCGCGTGTCTCTTCGAGCCTCGTAGCTTTCGAGATTGGTGAACGCATCGATGAACGCGTCTTGGGTGACGTCCTCCGCCTCCTCATCGCTGCCGCTGAGCGCGCGCACAGCTCGGAACACACGCGCCACGTATCGCTCATACAGCTCTTGCGTCGCCCGGGTGTTTCCCAAGCGGGCGGAGCGAACCAGACGTTGAACGCTCAGGCCCGGGTCGTGGCCCCACCCGGCGGAGTTGAAAGCCGTAGAGAGACAGTCGAAGCAGCCTCCCGTGGCCGCAGCGCGAGTCACTCGCGCTCCTCGGCGCGACTCTCGAGAAACCCGAGGGTCCACACTGCGGATCGGTAGGTCCCTATCGCTCCGACCGCCGCCACGGCGGGCAGGGCGGACACGGCCACTCCGACGGACAAGGCCAACGACGTCGACCCCGACCAACGAAGAGCGACGTACCAGGACGCTACACCTGGCGCGATCGTCGCCAGGATGCACAGCGACCCCGCAAGCTGCCCGATGAAGGCAAGGATCAACAGTCGCACCGACTCCAGAACGCGCCCGGGCAGGTAATGCCAAGCCCGGAGAATGGCCTCGCGGGCGCCGACACTTTCCACCACGGAGATCCGAATTGCGTAAATGTACATGAAGTATCCAGAGAGGAGCCAGGGCGTCGCCGCCACGGTCGCCGCAACAGAGAAAGCCATTGCCCCCCAAAGCGGAAGCACCCCCGAGAGAGCCCCCACCACCGGCACACTCAGCAACCCAGCAACCAAGAAGAGACCGCCCAACGCCAGCACCTTCAACACCAACACTGTCCAGAACTTACGTACCCCGAGGCGCCACGCTTCTGCACCTGCCATTCGGTCGCCCGCAGTCGTCCGCCGGATCGACTCGACGACAGCCGCTTCCGAGACGACGTGGAGCGCCACGACCGTTGCGACCAGCGCAGCGGCACCGGCCACTGCCAAGAACAGTGCGCCTCCACGCAAGTCACCGATCGCGCTGGCGTCGCGCCCACCGGAACGGCCGCTTCCCCACCCACCCGCCAGCAGGATCCCGAATGCCCAAAGGCTTCTTGACTGCCAAGTCGATCGCATGGCGCTCCGCGCGATCTCGAATGTCCACAAAGCGTCCTCCACGACATGCACGTCATCTGTTCATCCATGCCGAGAATCCACGAGCTGCAGGGAATGTGACATGGCACGCCTTCCCAACGCCATGGCTCACCCCGGAGGGCGCGCCCTACATGTTGAGGCTCAGCGCATCGAGCATCAGCATTCCGCGGCGACGGTGTCCCCGTTGATGGTCATCAAGCCAAGCCATTTGATCATGCCGACCGTCCCGCTCCACATAACTTCTGGGGCACGTCCCCGCTGACGGGTGCGCCGCCTTGACCAGTTGTGTGGCCACACCGATCGTGAGAGGAGTCGCAAGTTGCACGCGAACCGCCGTCTTCATGGTGAAGCGTCCGGCTCGCGCAACATGAAAGGAGCAGCGAATGAACCAGACGTCGACAGAGAGGCTCAGGGCATTTCGCGAAATGATGCTCACGGACTCGCACTTCCGCGATCGGTTCGCCAACGACCCGGTGTCGGTTCTTGCCGAGGCGGGGCTCACTGGGCCGACCGAGCTGTTCGCGGGAGCAATCGACCGCGCCACGCTCGAGCAGCGCGTCGCCGCACTTCGCACGACCTCGGCAATGCGCGACGTGGTGGACGGGCCCGAGCTCGGGCGTATGAGCGAGGCCGCGCTTCGTTCGGCGACCGGAGATCGCACCGGACCGGTCGCCATCACGATCGCGGGGAACGTCGGCTAGCCAGCTGAACTGACCCCCACCAGAGTACGAGTCGACCGGCAAGGGCGGCGACAACTGTCGGGACCCTCCGCGCGGATGGCGCTTCGAAAGGTACGAAGGCGATGCACGTCGTCCTGATTGGTACGAGGCCTTTAGCGGCGCTTGGTCGACCTGCCCAGGCGCCGCCCTTGCCAACGTTGGCTCTATATTACCTTGCGGCTGTGCTCCGCCGAGCGGGCCATATCGTCAGTGTCGTGGATCCGGCCTGCCTATCGACCAACCAGACGGGTGACTGCCCGGTACCCCGTCTCGGGGAGACCCTGCTGCACGCGGACGTCGTCGGCCTCTCCGCCAGTACCGCCGGGTGGCCGATCGCCCGCCGCGTGATCGCTCAAGTGAAGCAACGCTTTCCGAAGCTGCCGCTCGTTGTTGGCGGGCTACACGCCACCCACTTGCCGGGCCACATACTCTCCTCGACGCTGGCCGATTTCGTGATTCGAGGCGAGGCCGAGTTGACGTTCCCGGCTTTGCTGGAACTCCTCGCGCGCGGCAGGAAGCCTGAACGCATCCCCGGTATTGCCTATCGTCTGGGTGACGCAGTGGTCGTGACACCGGGCTCGCCACTGCTCTCGCTACCGGACTTGGAGTCGATGCCGGATCCGGCGTTTGACCTCCTGCCCCCAGGCGCTTACAGCGCAATTGGCGTCGAGACCTCGCGCGGATGCAGCCACGCCTGCCTGTTCTGCGCGATCATGCATAAGCGTTCGCATCGTGCGCTTTCCCCATGCCGAGCAGCCCAGAGAATCGCGCACGCCTGCCGATTCGCAGATCGTATTGTGCCCGTAGATGGCGTGCGCCGCATCGGGCTAGTGGACGACTCATTCGCAACCGACAAGGCGCGCGCCAGGTCCATCCTCGGCGCAACCGCGGCGTATCGCGCACTCGGTATCGAGTTCTTTCTGGAGGCGCGCGCCACCGACCTCGACCCATCGCTCATTGAGGCCCTCGCTGCTGCGCCGATATGTGGTCTGCAGATTGGCGTTGAGTGCGGTTACGATGCTGGCCTTAGGGCCATCGGCAAAGGACTTTCGACCGAGGCCCTGGAACGCTGCGCAGCGAGTCTCGCCGCGGCAGGCCTCATCCACAGGACCCTGTTCAGTTTCATCATCGGCTTCCCCTGGGAAGGCACCGGTGAGTGTCTCGCGACGCTAGGGTTCGCTGCGCGCATGGCCGCTGAGTATGGCGCCGACTGTCATGTATCCTGGCTCCACATATATCCAGGATCGCGCCTATGGGACCGCCGTACCTCACTCGGCGTGCCCTGGGGTCCAGAATTCTTCGACAACGACCCTCCCCCTACGACGGACCCAATTAAGCGAATGTCGCCCCGGCTCACGACCGCTGACATCGAGGATCTCGAGCATCGTGCGTCGCTCTGCGGATTTCTGAGCGAACTCTCGGACCGGCGAACGAACTGCGGGCGCATGACGTTCGCTCCCTTCACCGCGGAACGTCGGGACGCCATATGGCAGTAGCCCAGGTCACCTTCTGCGTAACGTTGGCATGCACAGCGCGCTGCAGGATCTGCATTACGGACGCGCACCCCGGTCGCCGAGAGCGCCTAGGCGACGAGGAACTGCTCGGGTTTGTCGCCCAAGCCACTGATGTCCCCACCGTGAAGGTCGTCGCGTTCAGCGGCGGTGAGGCGCTCCTGTGCAGAGAGCCCCTCGAGCGCGCAGTGCGGGCGGTCCGTGGCGCGCAGCGCCTGCCGAAGGTCGTGACCAACGCCTTTTGGGCAAGTTCCAGGGCGCGCGCCGCCGCCGTGCTTTCGCCTTATGCGCGAGCGGGCCTGTGGGAGCTATGGATCAGCGCGGACAACCATCATCGCGCTTTCGTGCCTGACTCCCATGTCGCGAACGCGGTCGCCGCTGCCATGGACCTCGGCATTTGGTGCACGCTCGTCCGCGTGTGCGGTGCCGGCGAGCCAGAGCCCTGGTCCCGATACGTGACGCGCTTTGGCGTTTCGCCGCAAGCGGCATTGCATATCAATTCAGCATTCAACGCCGAGAGCTGGCAACTGTTTCAGGCGCAACGCATGGCCGGGGACACGGCGCATCGCCACGAAGTGTTGGTCCTCGACAACGATCTAGTACCTGCGGGCCGAGCCACGAGTCGCGCCAACGAGTGCGTCCTCTCTGAGGCCCACTCCATGCCTCTGCTGGCATGCGCCACTGTAGGCCGACAGCTCTATGTCGATACCGGCGCCAACGTGTTCCCCTGCTGCACTCCCGTCCGGAACGACGCTCACTTCAGCCTTGGCACTCTGCGGACCGAGTCACTGGCCGCCGTCATCGCTCGCGCTGAGGCACATCCGCTCCTGACTTACCTGCGCACCTTCGGCCCTGCCCACCTATTGCGAGAGATCGACGCAGACACCACCGTACGGCACCGTCAACTGGCAGGCATGTGCCATGCGTGCTCTGAGGCTCGCGCTCCGGACGGTTGGCATCTCGTGCAGGCGCTCTGCTCAGCGCGCCACCTCCACGCCCAAACGCTGTCGCTGATCGAGCAGTTCTCTAGGAGCTCCGTCCCATGAACGTACTGCTTACCGCTCCCCGCGTGGCGCTCGTCGACATCTTCACTGGCCTTCCTCCGCTCGCGCTTTACCAGCTCGCGTCGGTACTTCGCGAGGCAGGGCACATCGTCACCGTACTCGACCCCGCCAGCCTAGACATCCGTCTCAGCGACGGGACACCGCTTGTTGACCCTGTGCTCAGCAAGAAGCGCGACGGATTCCTGGATGACACGGATCTCGCTGCCCTGGAGTGCGTGGCGAACGGCTTGGAGTTCGTAAACCTTCGCGCAGCTGCAGCGCAGGCCGACGTGGTCGGCATCTCAGCCAACTCGTATCAATGGCGCTACGCGCAGGTGATGATGCAGCAACTTCGCTCGGTGCGCCCTGACGTCCCGATCGTTCTCGGGGGCCCTCACGCTACTCATCTGCCCGAGGAAGCGTTGGCTCATTCCACAGCTGACTACGTTGTCCGAGGAGACGGAGAGCGCACATTCCCGGCGCTTCTCACTGCGATACCCGACGCCGACTCCGTGGCGCAGGTGCCGGGAGTGTCTTTCAAGCGACACGGTCACGTTATCCACAATCCGCCGGCCCGACCCATTGGCGCTGAGGAACTCGAGCGCCTGCCACTGCCGGCCTTCGACCTCTTACCGGATGGCGCTTATGGCAGCATCGGCGTCGAGTCCGCGCGTGGATGCCGTTTCGCTTGCCGCTTCTGCTCAGTACCGACGATCCGAACCTGGCGCGCGCGCAGCGAGTCGAGCACCCAACGAGCCGTTCGCCACGCGCTGTCCTTCACCTACAAGCTCAGGCCGAGCCCGTCTGGCGACCACGGCCTCACCTTCGTTGACGACAACTTTACCGGCGATGTCGGGCGGGCTGAGGCGATCTTGTCCTGGCTCTCGACGGCCGATCTCGCTGGTTGGAGGCTGTTCTTCCAAGCCCGCGCACACGCAACTCTGCATTCCCGGATTCCGCAGCTCCTCGCCGCGATTCCAATAGCGTCCTACGAAATGGGCATCGAAAGTGGCTCCGACGTCGGCATGAAGCGAGCTCGCAAGAGCCTCACCGTCAATGTCGTCGTGCAGTGCTTGGAGGCCATGAAGGCAGCCGGAGTGGCTCACGCTGCCTGCTTATCCTTCATCTTGGGCCTCCCATGGGACGATCCAGCCACGCTCATGGAGACCGTATCGTTCGAGCAAAGGGTTCACGCTCGCTTCGGAGTGGCTATTCAAAATTCCTGGTACAACCTACTACCCGGTTCGTGGATCTGGGACAACCGCGATCAACTTGGGATCACCGTAGGCCACGAAGCGTTTGAGGGTCATTTTTACATCTCGGAGAGCATGCTCAGCCGCGTTACGCCTGGTCTGACCCGTGACGTCCGCTGGGGTGTGTACGAGCACCTACGGTCTTACTGGATGCTCGCGTCTCTGAGCGGCGCGAACGCCGTATTTCGCCTCCCCTTTGCTCCATCGGGCAGCGCAGCCCCTGTTCTCGGCAGCCAAGCAGGCGAGCTGCCATGCTCGGTCGTCTCCTCGCTTGACTGAGGCTTGCCGATGAACGGCCTTCCTCAGTACTTCATTGAACTCAAGCCAAACTACTCGTGCAATCAGGCATGCCCCTTCTGCTGGTTCGCCGACTGCTCGCGCACCAAGATGGAGGCTTCCGACATTGTGGCCAACCTTGCATTCCTCCTCGCCCACTTGCGTACGCCGCGCGAGCCCTCCGCCGTGCACCTCCGCATATCGGGAGGCGAATTCACGATACGGAGCGACCACCTGGACCTTCTGGATGTGATTTGCTGCATGGGGTTCGCGAGCACGGTCCTACACACCAATGCGATCACGTGCGCAGACCTGGCGGTGGCGCGAGCTCTGGGCGCAAGAGTGGGGCAGATGTACGTCGCATACCACAGTTACGATCAGGCCAGTCACGAGTTTGCGTCGGGAGGTCGCACGCGGTGGCGGGATGTCCTGAATGGCATCGCAAACTTGAAGAGCGTTGGCTGCACCATCATGACGAACACGTTGATCATGCGTCACAATGTCGAACGACTTCCGCTACTAGCACGCCAGCTGGCCGATCTGAAGGTCGATGTCTGCGCGTTCAATTTCCCGGTTCCCAAGGCCCGGTGTGCTGTACACGCCGATGAGCTGATCGTTCGGTCGATCGAGCAGGCCCGCATGCCTCTTCGCGAAGCCCGGCTCATCTTAGAGAGCGCCGGTGTCGAGTTCGTCCTCACTGACTGGGCAGGCTTTCCAGCCTGCTGGCGTGAGCGCCTCGTTCCCGAGGAGGGCGACGAACGCGTGTACGAGGAACTGCTGCCGCGCGTCATTCTAGTTGATGCGGAGCACCAGTACGCGCAGGCGACCAACTTGTTCGCCATGCAGTTTGAGGACGACATCGTCTCGACTTCTGAGATGGCGGAGTGCCGATATTGCACGAAGCTTCCCGTTTGCAAGGGCGTGCATCGCTTGCTCCGCGGCAGAGCGGGCTTCGAACTGGCACCAATCAGCCAGCCGAGGGCCGGCGGATGAAGGTCCTCCTCACAGCTCCCGACGTGCCATTCGCCGCATACCACAGACGAGCGCCGGCGGAGGCTCTATACCTTCTGGCGGCCATTGTCCGTCAGAGCGGGCACGACGTCGCCGTGGCGGATCACAGTCTGCATCAGTCCGACTTGGATCACGAGGCTGTTGCACGCGCCGGTCGGCCGGTGATCGACGCGACGCGATTCCTGACTCGCCGCGAAGTGGACCTCCTCGACTGCGCAGCCGATGCACTTCGATACGATGGGCTGCGCTCAATGGCGCGGGACGCCGACTGTGTCGGCATTTCGGTGAACTCGCTGAACTGGCTTTACGCGCGCGCGATGATTCGCGAACTCAAGCGCGACTGCCCGGAAATGCCCATCCTGGTGGGCGGCCCGCACGCGACGCACCTTCCTGACGACATCCTAAGCTCGAGCGCTGTGGACTATGTGATCCGTGGAGAAGGTGAGCGCGTTCTTCCACGACTTCTCGCGTGTCTCGACCGTGGTGTGGAACCGAGAGACGTCCCGGGGGTGTCGTATCGTCGGGACGATGATGTGGTCCACAATCCTCCTGCCCCTCTTTTGACCCCAGCCGAGCTCGATGCGCTCCCTCTTCCCGCATACGACCTCCTGCCTCGCGGCCGGTTTGCCACATTGGGGGTCGAGACTTCGCGCGGGTGTGCCCATCATTGCCGATTCTGTGGCATCCCCGGGCGCGGCACCTGGCGACCCCTGTCCGTGGCCGCGGTCCGCCGCAGGTTGTTTCACGCGCAGACCTACGCGGCCGCCCTCCGTCCCGATCCGAACGGCCGGTTCGAGATCCTCTTCCTGGACGACAACCTGACGGCAGACCCGGTCCGCGCCGCGGGAATTTTCCGAGCCGTCGAAGAAGTCGATCCCATGTTCGACTTCTCGATGGAAGGGCGCGTCGATGACATGCTCGAGGAGCGGCATGTCGGTGCGCTCTCACGTGCCCGAATGCGGCGTTGGCTGCTGGGAGTCGAGAGCGGCACGAACGTGGGACTGCGTCGGGCCGGGAAGCGGCTTACGCTCGAACAAGTCGATCGATGTGCGTCTGTGGCTGCCCATGCCGGCCTGGCGCGTGCGTCCAAGTTCTCCTTCATTCTAGGACTTCCATGGGAGGGTCGTGAAGAGTGCACACGCACGATCGACTTCGCGACGAGCCTCGTTCTTCGATACGGCGTGAGCGTTCAGCTGTGCTGGCACGGGCTGTTTCCTGGCTCCGAAGTGTGGCGCTCACGTTCGAAGTTGGGGATCAAGGCTGGTCCTGAGATCTATCGAACACACGCGTTTCAGTCATGGGATGCATTCCTAGACATGTGCCCGCGCCTCAGTGAGGCCGATGTTGCGATCTTGTGGAAGCACCTCGAAGAGGCCCATCAAGTCGCAGAAGTCATTCGCGGACCTGGGCTCGTGTACTTGCCACTGCGATACGTGGCCTCAGCGCTGGAGACGGATAGATCATGCGCGTCCTGCTAACGGCACCCAGCCCGCTGTTTTCACAGCTCAATCAACGAGCGCCCACCAGCGCACTGTACGCGCTCGCTGCCGTCGTCCGTAGTGCTGGCCACGACGTCGAACTCGTCGATCACCCAGACGTCGACGCTCGACTCGAGGAATGCGGGAACGAGCTACTGCCGCCGATCCGCGCGAGCCACTTTCTTGCCCGCCACGAGGTCCGAATGCTGGATGAGGCTGTCGCGTCCAGACTCGAGTTCCCAGGGGTCTCGGCTGCCGCCCAGCGCTCGGACTGCGTCGGAGTATCAGCAAACTCGCTCAACTGGCTCTATGCCCGGAGGATGATTCACGAGATTCGACGGATATCACCGCACGCAACGATCGTTGTCGGCGGACCGCACCCTACCTTCTGTCCTGACGAGGTCTTGCGCCGCTCTGCCGCGGACATCGCAGTGAGGGGCGAGGGGGAGGTTACGTTTCCTGTGCTCCTCGACGCCCTCTCGACGCACAAGCCTCTATCCGACGTCTCGGGAATCTCGTTCAAGCTGAATGGCGAGGTGGTACACAACCCTGATCGACCGGTACTTTCAAGCGACGAGCTCGAGGCGGTCCCTTTGCCAGCATGGGACTTGCTCGCACCAGGGCGCTTCGAAGTCATCGGCCTGGAAGCATCGCGCGGATGCCCATTTCAGTGTCGCTTCTGCTCCATTCCGCATCGCGGCAGTTGGAGGGGCCTCTCAGCGCCCGAGGTGCTCCGGCGGGTCGCCTTCGCGAAACAGCACCTGGATCGACTTCGGCCTAACGGCTCCGGCCGTCGCGAGATTCTGTTCGTCGACGACAACTTCACCACCGACGCCAGACGGTGTGCCGAGATACTGGAGGCGCTGCCGTCTACGGGAGGACGGGAGTGCGAGTTCTCTCTCGAAGGGCGGGCGGCTGACGTGGCCCGTCACCCAGAGCTCGTCCGAAGTCTAGCACGCGTCCCTCTCCATCGCTTCCTATGCGGCATCGAGAGCGGCTCCGATCGTGGCTTGCGAGCTATCCGCAAGGCTCTGACCGTCGCGCAGGTGGACCGGTGCTCCGGCTTTCTCGCTGATGCCGGTTTGGGTGACCGGGTCCGCTATTCGTTCATCCTGGGCATGCCGTGGGACACGAAGGCGGACTGCTTCGATACCGTGGACTTCATGTTCAGGACCGCGACGCGCTTCGGAATCACCTGTCAAGGCAGCTGGTACGGAATCTTCCCTGGCTCTGAGATCTGGACCTCTCGCTCCGAATACGGGATCGACCTCGACGCGACCGTCTTTGAGACGCACTTTGCCCGTTCGCGGGAGATTTTCCTCCACGTTACCAATCGCCTGTCTCCTCAAGACGTTCGCGACGTTGTCGCGCGTCATCGGGCAAACATTCTGCTAGCTACATTCGCCCGAGAAGCGGGGACGATCGTGGACATTCTCGATCTCGAAGGCGAACCTCAGGAGCTGGTAGCCTAGCCCACATTGCCGGAGGTTGCACTTGCGCACGCCATCGGGATCCAACCGAGTCAAACACAAACTCCCGATGGCGTTCTGGGCCATCCTGACGGGCGCGCTCCTAAACCGGGTCGGGACCTTCGTCGCGCCGTTTCTCGCCATCTATCTGACGAGGGAGCGCGGGCTTGGCCTCTGGCAGACGAGCCTCGCGCTCTCCATGTTCTCCGTGGGCGCGGCACTCGCCGGTCCCATAGGCGGATGGTGTGCCGACCTGTTTGGTCGTCGGCGAACGATGGTAGGAGCGCTCCTTTGCGGCGGCTCGGCGATGATCGGGCTCGGGCAAGTGCGTGATCCTATCGCAATTGGAGCCGGCGTGTTTCTGGTGAGCTTTCTCGGTGACATGTACCGACCCGCTCTTCAGGCGACCGTCGCCGAACTCGTGCCTCCCGACGATCGCCTCAGGGCTTTTGGCCTGCTCCACTGGACCGTAAATCTGGGGTACGGTCTTGGCCTACTCATCGCCGGCATTTTGGCCGACACCTCGTATGCGCTCCTGTTCGTTGGCGACGGGGTTACGACCATTGCTTTCGCGTGCATGCTATGGAGAGCGGTTCCCGAAACACTTGCCCGCTCTGCCGCCGACACGGAGGAGCGTCAACGCGGGTTCTTGCGGACGTTCTTCGAGCCGTATCTCGACGGCCCTTTCGTGCTGTTCCTGGTCGCGACTGTTCTGATGGCCATGGTCCTGTTGCAGTTCCAGTTCGCACTACCTGTCGATATGACGCGGAACGGGCTCTCGAGCGCCAACTTCGGGGCGCTGTTAATGATCAATACCGTCGTCATATTGTTGCTGCAGCCTATAGCCGGCAGCGTGCTCGGCAATGTAGACAGGTCTTACGTGATCGCCGGGTCGGCGTTGCTCATCGGAGCCGGCTACGGCCTGTACGCGCTTGGAGAAACCCCCCCCTGGTACGCTGCGGGGATCATGATCTGGACGGTCGGGGAAATTGGAGCGCTGCCTGCTTCCGCCGCGCTCGTTGCCCATAGATCACCATCGGCGGCACGCGGTCGTTATCAGGGCGCGCAGGGACTCGCATTCGGGCTGGGTGCTTGTCTCAGCCCCATCCTCAGCGGCATTGCGCTAGAAGCGATGTCGCGGACAGCCTACTGGTCCGCGTGCCTTGGGGTCGGCTGCCTATCTGGGCTCGGATTTGCGATTCTGAGCCGTTCGCTGGCTCAGGTACGAGAGCGAAGGGGGGCCTCCGTCAGCATGGATGCGTGCACGAAGGGTACCTCGTCGGCATGATCCATCGAATCACCTGTCGGTCCTATCTGCTAGGGATGGTCGCTCTCGGCTTAGTTCGCACCTTCGCACCAACCTCGTGACCAAGAACGAACGGAGGCACGTGATGACCGAAACTGAGGTGCGCATTGTCACGACGTTCGATCCTCCAACTGGATTCTATATAGAGCGTGTCATCGGACTCTGCTGGGGCATTGCGGTGCGCGCGCGCAGCCTACCGGCACTCGCTCGAATCGCGGGCGAGCTCTTTCGGGGCGGCGAAGTTCGGGGTCTAACCGAACTCGCAAACGACACGCGCACCCAAGCCATGGCACGCCTCGTGCGCAATGCGACGGAGCTCGGAGCAAACGCCGTCGTGGGCATGCGGTTCACTTCCAGCCCGCTGCTCCAGAACGCCTCCGAGGTGGTCGCGTACGGGACCGCCGTAGTTATTCGTCCGAAAGCCTGAGGTGCGGAGCTTCGGCGGCGGGATGCGTTCGGAGCGGCTACGTTTAGGCAGCGAAACCCACGTCGCGGCACCTGTGCTGGCACCAGCTTGCCGCAAACGTGATGGACTCCGCGAACACGTAACACGCAGGCGCTCGATGGACCGCGTGCCACATCGCGGGACGGCCACATCAGAACACAAACCAGCTATACGCGACGGTTGCTGGCACGACCAGCGCGACCTGACTCTTCCCGCTGACCAGCAACTGCACCCGCGGCATGACGCTGACGGACCAGTGGTCGGCGAACTGCCACTCGACCCCTGCGACCGGAGCGAGCACGAGGGAGTCCGTCGCGCGGTCCCGCAGGCCGAGCCCAAAGCTGTGCTCGTTCCCGGGAACGGAGACGTCGATCAGATCGCGCCGCGTGTAGCTCTCGTGCGCCCAGCCGACCTCGGCACCGAGGTGCAGTCGCCAGACGTAGCCGTGGACGAAGCGGACGCCGGCGAGCGCGCCGTACCGCTGCGTCCGCTCCGAGAGTGTCCCTCGCACCGCCCCGGTGGCGCTCCCCATCTCCACGTTCGCGTGGAAGTAGTCCGCGGGAGCCTCCCAGAACCCTGTCGTGGCGAGCTCGAAGCTGTTCGAGATCGCGTACCGGATCCCCGCGGTACCGCCGGCTCCGGTTCCGAGCGTGCTCGAGCCGGTTCCCTGCGATGGCGAGGCAGCGACGGCGGAGACCGCTGGGCCGAGCTCGAGCGTGAGCGCGCCTCGGTCGGCCGCGGCCAGCGTGGGCGCGAGACCGAGTGCGGCGGCGACGATGACGGCCCGAGTGCCCAACCTGCCCCCCGTTCAGAACGCTCGCTCCGTCGAACACGACCCCCGAATCGAGCAAGAGCGCGTAGGTGCTGCCACCCTCGGCCGGGCGTTCGTGGTTCAGCGCCGCCTGCCCCGCGTTCCGGGCGACGTCTCGGCCGAGCCCGCCGGACACCGTGTCCAGGAGGATGTTGCCCGTCCCCTTGGCGATCTGCGCGCCGAGCCCGGGCGCCCGCGGAGCCTCTCCCTCGATCCGCCGAGCCGCGGCGAGGCCCGGCTTCCCGTCGTTGCGTGCGAGCGCGAGGCCCTCGAACTCCAGCTCCGTGTCGTCGGGGAGCCGAAGCCTCGTGAACCTCAGGTTGAACCGCCCGCTCGACTCCGTCGCGGTCCCGTACACGAGCGTGCGCGCCGGCAAGGCGACCTCGCCGCGCACGAGCACCGGAAGGACCAGCATCGCCTCCACGGGGCCGCTGCCGATCGTCCGGCTGTCGAGGTTCGTGAGGAGCTTCGCCTTCATGTGGGCGCCCAAGGGGACGCCGCGTGGCTTCGATGCAGCGGGAGGTCCGGCCGCGCTCGCGCTCGCGAGCCGGGTCGAGCGGTGAAGCCAGGGCGGATCCCGCGGCGCTGCGGTCGCCGTCTCCGGCTTGGCATCGGGCTCGCTCGGTGCCGCTCGCGCCTGCGGCTCTCGCCGGGGCGCAGGGCGGTTGGGCTCGGGCTTCATCTCGAGCCGTCCGTCCGGCAGGACGCGCGGGCGCCCGAACTCGCGCGCGAGCGCCTCGTCGATGGCAGCCGCGTCGCTCGCCGAAGGCGGGCTGGGCGTCGCGCCCAGACCCGTCGGGACCGCGGGCGTGGCGCTCGTGCTCTCTGCTGCCCCTGGCGCGACCGCGGCAGGCTCGCGCGCCGGGACGTCGGCGACGACCGTGCTCTGGCGCTCCACCGGTCCGCTGGTGATCCCCGCCACGATGATGGCCGCGATGACGCCAGCGACGAGCACCCCTCCCGCGATCAGCAGGCGTCCCGGGCCCCTGCGCGGCGCGCTCGCGGCGAGCCGCGCCCTCGCCTCCCGAACCGCGCTCGGGACCGGATCGGCTTCGTGCGAGGCCGCCACCGCCACGTCAGCCGGCTCTCCTGCATCGAACGTACGCGGGACCACACGCGTCGGCACCTCGAACCCGCCCGGCCGCGCGCCGGTGGGTGTCGCGGCGCCCGGCTCGCTTTCCTCCCCGGGCCGCGCTCGAGATCGCTCGTCCGAGAGCTTCTCCGCGGCATCGACGATCTCCTCGCCTCGCGCCGGCTCGGGACGCCCGGGCCGAACCGGAGGCGCACCCGGCACGTCGAACGGGTCCGTCCAGGCGCGGTCCCCGGCTCCGCTCTCGCGCGCGGCCCGAAGGAGCTCGGCGAGCTCGCGCGCGGACTGCGGTCTCCGCGCCGGGTCCTTCTCGAGGAGCGCCATCGCCACGTCTCCGAGCGCGCGCGGCACGCGAGCATCGAGGTCCGCGGGGGGCGCCGGTGTCTCCGTCTTGATGGCGATGAGGACCGCCGCCTCGCTCTCGAGCGCCTTCGGGTCGCGCGGGAACGGCCGGATGCCGGTGAGCACCTGGTAGAGGATGTACCCGACCGCGTGGAGGTCGGTCGTGGGCTTCCAGTCGAACGGCTCGCCGCGCGCGAACGCGGCCGAGTCGCAGTAGCGCGCGTACTCCGGCGCGTAGTGCGTGATCGTGCCGACGCTCGCCGCGCGGGTGAGGTTCAGCGCGAGCTGCGGCCGCGCGATGCCGAAGTCGATCACCACCGGCTCGCCGTCCGTACCTACGAGCACGTTGTCGCTCTTGAAGTCCCGGTGGAAGATGCCGAGCGAGTGCATGTGCTCGACTGCGCCGGCGAGCTTCTCGAACACGGCGCAGACCTTGGCGAGCGACGGCGCGGCGTGCTCCCGCCAGGCGAGGAGCGGCGGGCCGTCCACGTAGTCCATCACCATG
This sequence comes from Anaeromyxobacter sp. SG64, assembly GCF_022690745.1. NCBI lineage: Bacteria > Pseudomonadati > Myxococcota > Myxococcia > Myxococcales > Anaeromyxobacteraceae > Anaeromyxobacter > Anaeromyxobacter sp. SG64. The sequence continues at coordinate 34,126 of NZ_JALCZB010000005.1, forward strand.
AACGGGAACCCGCCCTCGAGTTCGGGCCACCAGTCGAACGAGTGGACGCGGACGATGTTCGGATGGTGGAGCGTCTTCAGGGCCGCGATCTCGCGGTCGAGCCGCTCCTCGTAGTGCTCCCGGTCCTCGGCGTCGAGGTCGGAGAGCCGCTGCCGGCCCATCTTGAGCGCGTAGAGCTTGCCGTCGCGCCGGACCTTCCACAGGCACCCGAATCCCCCGCTCCCGAGCTTGTCGACGACCTCGTAGGCGCCGACGCGCGTGCCCTTCTCGAGATAGGACGGGTCGATCCGGGCGCGCTCGGTCATGGCGATGCGCCCTCGAGCGCGACGAGCCGCGGCCCGTCCTTCTCGTGGAACGTGACCCTGAACCGCTGCGACGGGGACATGGGCGGCGTCTCGTAGGCCACCACGACGCGCTCCGCCGTGCCGGGCGGCAGGATCGGGAGCTCGGCCTGGGCGGAGACGACCTTCACGTCCACCGCGTCGCGGCCGCCCGTGAGCCGCACCTCGACGCGGTCGAGCACCCACGAGCGCTGCGGATCGCGGTTCTCGACGGTGAAGACCATGTACGTGAGCCCGAGCAGCCGGTAGACCCATCGCCCCTGCACGAGCAGCCGGCTCTGCTTGTCGCCGATGTGGAGCGGCCGGCGCTCGAACGTCTGCGGCTGGTCGAGGCTCTGCGCGAGGAGGAGGGCCGCGAGCTTCGCCGCACCAGCGTTCGCCGCCCCGTCGCGGCACTCGTCGAGCTCGCCCCGGAGCTGCTCGTTCATCATCCGGAGCGCCTGCGCCGAGTCCGGGCTGGCGCGCTCGCGCAGCGCGACCGCGATGTCGACCTGCACGTCCGCCTCGCCCGGGACGGTCACGAGCTTGAACGTCAGGACGGTCCCGTCGGCGAGGGAGACGTTCAGGGGCTCCGGCCGCGCGAGATCGGTCTTGGGGACGAGCATGACCGTCCGGTCGGTCTGCGTCGGCGGGTAGAACACGCCGCGCACATCCGCGAGGACGGCGCCGCCATCCTTCACGGGGACCTCGAACGTGAGGATCGTCGGAGTGCCACCCGCGACGCGGATCTCCGGCACGGAGGTGAGCGCGGCGTCGTCAATCGTGATCGCGCGCCTGCGCAGCTCGCGCTTGTCGCCGGCGTGAGCCGCGCCGGCTGCGGCCAAGCCGACAGCCACGCACGCCGCGAGCAGCGCTGGGCTACCTCTCGTCACGGGACGCCTCCCGTTCTTCGCCGGTCTGTGCCTCACCATTTTCGCTGAGAGCGAAGGGAACGAGCCGCCATTCCTGCACTTCGAGCCCATCCGGGCAGTCCATCGTGGCGGGTACGACCCGCTCCAGGAGCTCGACCCGGACCCGATCGGTCTCCGGCGCGCCCCCGCCCTCGATGAGCGGGAACGACCTGCGCGTGAGGGTCGCGCGCACAACGACGTGCGTCGGCGTCTGGTCCTCCACGACGATCTCGTCGAACGAGAGCTCCGTCCCCCGCTGCGCCAGGCGGTACGTCTCGACGAGCCGTTTCGCGGCGGATTCCTTGGCGATTCGCTCGCGCAGCTCGGGAGCCATCATCGCGAGCGCCGCCGGCCAGTTCGCGGCGATCGTGCTCGAGTTGAGCCCCAGCGCGAGGTGCAGGAAGTCCCTCGTGAACCGCACGACCGCCACATCGGGTGGGCGCGTCCGGTCGGCGAGGAACCGCAGGAGGGCGTCGGTTGCGACGGAGCGCCGCACCGGCGTCGATCGCCCGTTCGCGTCCACCATGACGAACTCCGGCGGCCGGCTCGCGAGGCGCGCGAGCGCGATGCACTGGAGCACGATGACGGTGAGCAACCCGACGATGAGCCAGCTCTTCCAGGCGTTCTGCGCCACGAACGCCGCCCACACGGCGGGCGGGGACCCCGGCGGTCGCGGATCCTGCATGCTCGTCTTCACCACGGCTCGTCCCTCCATGCGATCGCCTTCCGGTCGCTACGCGCCTTTGCCGCCTTGCGGAGTGCCGCCCTTCTCGGAGCGCGCTGCCGCCTGGCGAGGCGGTTCCGGTGGAGCAGGCGGGTTGGCGACAACGCCTCCTTGCTCGGCTTTGGTCGCGGGAGCGGCCGATGCCGCTGCCGCGGTGGCCCCGGGTGCCTGTCCCGCGCGGCCGCGTCGCACGCGGCCCCGCAACTGCGCGCCTCCTCCGGGCGGGTTCGACACGGCGGCGCCGCTCCCGCCACCTCCTGGTCGCGCACCGCCAGCGCCGCCGCCCGAACCTCCTCCCCCGCCGTTCGAACCCGCGCCGCCGCCCGCGGCGCTCCCGCCACCCGAAACCGCGTGCGCTGCGGCCGTGCCCACCGCGACGACCCGGCCTGCGGCGCCCGTCGCGAGCCTGAGCGCTGGACGAACGGCGTCGTGGTGAGCCGCCTTCGCGGAGCCCCAGCCGTGCGAGGTCGCGTTGTCGAGCGCGCCGCCGATCACGTGGCTCGCGAGGAGCGGCGTCGCGAGCGCCGTCACGAGCATCACCAGGGCCGCGACGAGGCACTCGAGGTACGTGCGCCGGGCAGCACCCTGCGCCGCGACCGTCACGAGGACCGAGAGGAGGACCCCCGAGAACACGGGCCAGCTCGCGATCGTGACGAACCGGACGAACCACCGCGTTCCCGTGCTGCTCACCCGCGGGATCCCCGCCACGAGGGCGAGCGGTCCGATCACGAAGAGCGTCGCGGTCAGGATGCGGGAGAGCCAGTTCACGAGGAACACGGCCGCCTCGGCGACGAGCTGGATGCAGGCGATGAGCGCGTCGTACACCCACGCCGTGATCCCCGACGGCTCGGCCGCGCCGCTTCCTCCGCTCTCCTCCGTGCTCGCCGGACGCTCGCCGTTCGAGGCGATGTCCTCGAGCGACTTCCGCATCTCGCTCGCCTCCCGGACGAAGGCCTTCCACGTCGAGGGCGGCGCCACCTGCCGCTCGAGGCCGTCGAGGAGCCCGATCACTCCGCCGAAGACCGTCTGGTAGTTCCAGAGGAGGAGCAGCACGAGGATGACGCGCCACGTGACGGCCGCGTAGTCGCGTCCCGCGAGCGGTGACTTCCCGAACGCCTCGATGGCGTACGCGAGGAAGGTCGAGAGGAAGAGGAAGCTCCGCGCGACCGCGAGCGTCTTGCCGAGCAGGTCCTTCAGCACGCCCGACCGCTCGAAGTCGAGGACGAGATCTCGTGTCGACGCGGCATCGCCCGCAAAGGCCAGCGCCGGCGCGAGCACGGCGGCGGCGCCGAAGGCCACGCGACGGCACACCTGGCGCCCCGGCGTCCTCACGGCTCGAGCCCTCCGGTCCGGATCCGGACGCGCTCGTTCACGAGCGACTCGAGCCCGGTGGTGAGGGCGGCTCGCTGTCCCTCCCGCGCCGCGAGCTCGCGCTTCAGGTCGGCGTTCTTCTGCTCGACCGCGAGCGCCTGGAGCCGCGCGATCTCGGTGAGCCGGACGTTCGTCTCCTGTCCCTCCTCGAGGTTGAGCACCTGCGCCTGCTGCGCCGCGAGCTGACACTCCTCCGCGAACCGCGCCGCCTCGTGCGCGTCGCCGAGCTCCGAGGCCCCGTTACATCGGCGCAGGAGCTCGCGGAGGCGGACCTTCTGCAGATCCCCCGCGCGCGCCTCGGCCGCGCTGGCGCGGATGGTCGCCGCCACCTCGGCGTCCACCGCCCGCGCCTGTGCCGCGCCGCTCATCGGCCCGAACGTCGCCGCGAGCGCCCGCAGGAGGTTGGCGTTCTCGAGCTCGTTCCGGAGCTGAACGCACGCGGGCTGGCCCGCGGCCACGTCGGCGAGGCAGTAGCTCGAGAGCTGCTGGAGGGTCCCGGTGCCCTGCGCCCACGGGCTCCCGCGCATGCCGCTCGCCGCGAGGGCGTCGCGCCTGAAGCGCTCGAGGTCGGGGTAGGCGGCTTCGAGGTCCTGCTGGAACCTCTCTCCGAACCGGCGTGCGGAGAAGTTTCGGAACGAGCGCGCCGCCGTGGCAGCGTCGTCGGCGTACGCGGCGACGCGCTTCACCTCCCCGTAGCTCTTCCGCAGCTCCGAGAGGCTCTCGGTCATGACCGCGAGCTGCTTCGTCGTGTTCGCGAGGATGTCGGCCAGGATGAGGTCGCCGCCGAGGTCGATGAACGCCGCCGCCCTCGCGGCGTAGAGGACGGCGCCGGCGGACAGCACGATCGCGACGCCGAGCTTTCGAGAGATCCGGACGCGCATGGCTCCTCCTCACGCCGCGGGGCGGCCCGCCCGATCGCGGCCGACGACACCGTGGGGGTACCTGGCCGCGAGCTCCTGGAGCAGCGCGAGCCGGTCGTAGGACGGGTTCCTCGCCACGGCGCGTGCGAGGAAGTCCTGGTCTTCCTTGTCGGTGGTCAGGATCCAGTAGGCGAGCGGGTGGAGCGCGAGCCGAACCACCGCGGTGCGCGCGCCATACATGAGAAGGAAGTCGCTGAACCAGCCCGGCTTCAGCTCCAGGCCGGCGAACGCGGCGGCGGCGCGCGGCGAGAGGCCGAAGTGCTCGACCACGCCCCGATGCTTGCCCGCGAGGTGGCGCAGGAAGATCCGGATCGTGCTGTTCCCGACGATCGCCTCGCGCCCGACCCGCGAACCCAGGAAGTCGTTCAGGTTCTGCGAGATCATCCACATGGCGGTGTCGTACTTCCGCATCTTGCGGTAGCAGCCGCCCAGGAACCGCTCCGTCGCGTCGTCGGCGCCGAGGTACTCGTGCCCCTCGTCGACCTCGACGAGCGTGCGCGTCTTCCTCGCCATCGCCCGGTTCGTGATCGCCTGGATGATGGTCGCCATCGCCACCGCCTTCGTCCCCGCGTTCTCGGAGACCTTCGCGAGATCGAAGGTGAGGAGGGGCGCGTCGAACCGGAGCTGCGAGGGGCGGTTCAGGAAGTCGGCGTAGATGCCGGTGCAGAAGATGGCGAGGCGCCGGACGAGGTCGTCCGCGATGGCCCGGTCGTCCGGGTGCGTCCACTCGTGAGTCGCGAGCGCCTCCGAGAACTGGCCGACGAGCGGCGGCTCCTCCGGGCGTTGCCGGAACCGCGTCTCGTACGTCCAGCGGATCGCCCGGGCGACCACGTCGCGCTCCACCTTGTCGAAGGGTGGCCGCGTCCGATCGGCGACGCACACCTCGAGGAACTGGACGACGTGCTCGATGTCCTCGTTCGAGATCGCCGTCCCCGCGCCGGCGAGCTGGGCGTAGGAGAGGAACGGGGAGATGGACGTCGAGAGATCGACCGGGATGTGCACCCCGCCGAGGAGCTCGGTGAGCGGCTTCCACGATCTCCCGTTGTCGATGAGGATCGCCTCGACGCCGGCCGCCCGCGCGTCGAGCGTGAGCGCGCCCAGGGTCACGCTCTTCCCGGACCCCGTGTCCGCGACGACGATCCCGTGGTGCGCGTTCACGCCGCTCGACTTGTCGAAGAGGTCGAACCGGAAGGCCTCGCCGGTGGGCGTGAGGAGCACGCTCGACGCCCGGGCGCTGCCGCGCCATGGCGCGAAGACGGGCAGGAAGTCGCCCGCGTTCCGGCTCGTGCAGCCCTTCTTCCGGAGCTGGTAGCGGCCAGCGCCCGGGAGCATCGACAGCAGGGCCGGGACCTGCGTGACCTCCTCGACGAGGAGCTCGGAGTTGCCGGCGGCGGCGAACGCGCTGCGCGCCGCCTCGGTGGCCCCGTCGAGCTCGTCCAGCGAGCCCGCCTCGAGGAGGAGCGACACCGAGAGCGCGACGACCTTCGTGCTCATCGCCGCGAGCTCCTCGAAGAGCCCTCGGATCGCCTCCTGCTTGGCCCGGTCCGCCTCCTCCGACTCGACGGTGCGGCGATCGAGGAACGGCATCACCGCCCGGAGGCTCTCGACGAGCGCGTGCTGGTTGTTGAGGAGCCACCGCGCCGTCTTCTGCGTGCGCACGTGGACGGTGACCGCGAGCGTGTACGAGAGCGGGCCGCGCGCCGTCGCGAGCCCGAGGAGCGGCTCGCAGGCGAAGTAGTCCGTGCCGCCCTCCGGCAGCACCTTCAGCGTCGCGACCCGCCGCCAGGTCCCGCCCTGCCGGAGGTGGCCGCGCCCGTCCTCGATATCCTCGTGGGCGAGCTGCTCCGCCTCCGTGTACTCGGCGAGGTGGAGCCCCTCACGCTTCACGGCCTGGTCGGACCAGAGCGTGTCGCGGAGGCGGACGCGGGGAGGCGCGGCGCCCGCGCGAGCCCGCGTGGGGTTCAGGAGCTCGTAGTGCAGCCGCCAGACGTCCTCGAGATCGAGCTCTCGGGACGGGATCCCCGCCGAGCCGAGGCGCGCGGCGACGCGGTCGCGGAGCTGCGCGAGCCGGCCGAGGCGGCGCGCGTGCTCTGCGCCGGTGAGCTGGGCTGCCTTCCCGAAGAGGAGCTTTCCTCCCAGGAGCCCGCGCCCGATGCCTTGCTTCAGCCCGCCCGGACCGGAGAAGAAGACGTACACGCGGGCGCGACGGAGCCGCTGCGTACGGAGCCAGCGCGCGCGAGACGCGACGTACTCGCGCAGCGCCGCGGCTTCCGCCGCGGCGGCGACGCCTTCGTACTCGCGGACGTCCTCCTCGGCGCCCTCCTCGATCCGGTGGATGAAGTGGAGGGTCGTCTCGTCGTCGAGCGAGGCCACGAGGCTCCGGAGCGCCTCGCCGATGCCGGCGATCTGATCCTCGCCCGCGAACCGGACGTCGAGCGTCCCGAGCTCGAGTCCGCCGACGTAGTCGAGCGCGGGCGTGACGAGCGCGGTGACGCCCCCCTCGCGCAGGGTTCGCCAAAGCGGGACGAGGCCCGCGAGCGGGCTCTCGCGAATCACGGCCGGCCTCCGTCCCGCGGCGCGCCCCGCCAGTCGTACGGACCGAACGGGAACCGCGGGAGCGGCGCCCGCGCCGCCGCCGTGAGCCGGCCTGCCGCCATGCGCTGACGCAGGCGCCACGCGACCCAGTGCTGCAAGTGGCCCTCGGGCCGGCCGTAGCCTGCGATCCGGATGACGAGGTAGATAGCGAGCCCCGCGGCGGCGCCGACGTTCGGCGCTCCGAGGGCCGTCCCGAGCCAGCCGGCGCCGAGAACGGCCATCCACTCCGTCGGGAAGACGAGCCCGAGGAAGGTGCTCCTCGAGTCGAGGTTCCGATACACCGGTGCGCGCATGGCGGCCTCCGGACTTGCTCGAGCGCGCGATCAGCCCGCGCGGATCGCCTGCATCAGCCGGTCGGCGTTCGCGAGCAGGAAGTAGAGGATCACCGCGATGATCGCGATGTAGCCGGTCGTCTTGATGAGGTCCGGCCGGATGAACGCGGCGACGCCCGAGATCACGATCGCGAAGAGCGCGATGGGCGCGATGATGAAGTTCTTCGCGAACGTCAGGAGCTGCTGCCCCGGCATCGTGCTCTGCGCGAGGGCGAGTTCGGGCGCGGCCGCGAGGACGAGGACGAGAGCCACCTGCGCAGCGAGCGCGAAGCGGCCGGCGAGATCACGGTTCGTGCGGGACGTCGAGGTCATCTTCCTTCTCCTTCCCCTCTGGACGGCGCCGGGAGTCGGCGTCGTACGTGGACTGAAGCTCGAGGAACCGGGCGCGGAGCTGGCGCGCGTAGGCGAGCGGAGAGGCCGTTCGGGGCCGCTCGAAGACGAGCAGCACCGCTAGAGCGCCGCAGATGGCGAAGATGTTCAGGAGGGCCGGACCCACCAGCACGTAGCGCGCCACAGGCGAGTCCGACGCGCTGGCCGTGAGGAGTACCGTGGGCGGGACCGCCGCGCAGACCAGCAGCACGAGCCCAGCGATCCTCGCCCGAAGAGGAAGGCACGACACGCGGGTTCGATGAGCGGGCGAAGGACAACCAGTCGCGACGCCGACCGGAACGACAGTGCGGCTCTCGCCGCGCGTCTGTCCATTCGCCTCTCGCCTGACTTCCATACGTTAGTCATACGCTGGCCCGTCAGCAGACGCAAGCAGCCCCAGCGATCGGTCTCCAAGTGGGGCGAGAGAGCGAGCCACGCAAGACGTGGGGACGCGCGCCGCGACCACAGAGCAAGGCCTCCGCGATCAGCGCGCGCCTGCGCCTGCGGCCGGCGGCCGGCCGCCCTTCGGCGCAAGCCGCCAAGCCAGAAAAGGACCAACGCCGGCTAAATGGTCAGAGCTACTGTTGGTCCCCGCTCGCCTTCTCGCGGCGCTCGATCACGGCCATCCTCAGTACGGCAATCCTCGCGGGCAACTGACCGCGGAACTTCTCCGCGAAGGCCTGCCCCATGCCGTCGTACTCAGCCGAGAGGACGATCCGATCGCTGCCTCCGGCGTGACCGATGTGATGGTAGTTGAGGAACTCTATGCACACCGCGCACAGGGCAACGGGGGCGCCGCGGTGGTCCGACGAGAACCACAATCCGACCTTCTCCGGATCGATCTTGAACGGAGCAAAGCAGCATCCACACACCCAGAGCCCTTTGTTCAGCTGGCCCGCCGAGTCTGGCGGGCAGAACGTGAGCCCCTGCACGAAATCGCGCGGGTCTCCTGAGGAGTGCGCATCCGCAAGGAGCTTCCGATGCCGAGCGACGAGCACCTCCACGTCGGCGTCCGAAGGAGACTTCGGCTTGGAAGGAACATCGACCGCAGGCGAGTTCTCGGCCAGCGGCGTGCCCAGCAGCAGAAGCGCGCGCTCGATCATCTTCCGGGTCAGGGGCCCGTATAGCGCCTCGAGCCGCTCGCGGAACTCCGCCCCTTGGAACGAAGCGCCAACAGCCTTCCCCAGGATCGCCTGAACGAACGCGAGGTGGTTCTCGCCCGCCTTGGGGTTGGCCAACCACGCAGCAAGTACTTGCGTGCCCCTCGGTGCACGAGCCCGGAGGTCGCGAACCGTGCCCTTCTTCGCGGCATCCGCGAGCCCGCGCACCATCTCGTGGCTCTCATCGTTGGCCAGCTTGCAGAACCCATAAGCAGCGATCTCCGCCGCCTTGAGGTACTCGGCGGCGACCTTACGAACGGCGTCTCGCGCTTTCTCCTCGCTGAGCTCGGTGGTCATGTCCTTCAGTGCTGCATTCGTGAGGTCATCAACGATCCGTTCAGTCACCGCCCCGCAGCCCTTGGACTTCGGCCACTGCTGGTTGTGAACGCACGCGACGACGCCACAAATGCCGTACGAGAACGCGAGCGCGACCTCCTCGACGTACCCCGCCAATGCTGGCACCTTCGGCATCTCGGCTGGGAGCACGACGGGGACAACCTCGTCTGCGAGGGCGTGGCACGCTGCGATGAACCGCTCTACGTCGGTCTCCCTGAAGTACGCCTTTTTCGGGAGCGGCCGGGAGGTTGCTTCGAGCGAACCAATGGACGGCGAAGGCGACAACGGAACGGCGGCGCTCCCGCTCGGCGTTCCGCGGTACGAGGAGAGATCGCCGGACCTCGGCTTCTTCCCCCTCGCGGCTACGCCAACAACGAGCGCGCCCGCAGTCAGAAACGCACCGACCCACCCGATACCTTCGCTCCCCCCAATCGCATCGAGGCGCGCAACCTGGAGCACCGCGATAGCAGCTGCAGTGACTCCCAGCGCAGCCCGCTGCCATGTATTCACTCCACTGGCGGGCGGCCGACTGGCCAGCGCTGCGAATAGGAGCAACCCCGCGACTGCGAATCCGATGAACCACGCATCGCCCTCGTAGTCCCAGTCGGCGTACTGCGTGAATTGATAGTAGGCGATGGCTGCGGCGGTGATCGCGACCGTGCCTCTCTGCCATCCGTTCAGGGCTCGGACACTCGCCCAGATCGTCGCGACGCGATCTTGAAGGGTAGCGTGGCCCATGTCCCATCTCCGTGCGAGTTTCGCGTTCAGCCCGGGGCGCTCAGCGTACAGCAGCGAACGAACGGACGCGCGACGAACTGCAACTGATCCGCGCGCTCCCGCGCAAACCGAGGCGTGAGTTGCCGGTCTGTGTGGTAGCCTCGACCTCGCTGACACGGGAGGGCAGCGAGCGCGGCTCTCCTCGTTTTTGTCATGCGGCACCACCCGCGCCCTCGGTTTCCGCCTGGCGCGGGCGCCGCAAGGTCGTGGGGGTGGACATGTCCGGCAAACTGAAGCCCGTCTACCAGGCGCTCGGCGTCGGTGCTGTCGTCGGTGGCCTCGCGGGCGGAGCCGCAACGGAGTGGGCTTACGCGCCGACCTGGGCCCTCCTCGGCGCAGCGCTCGTGCTCGGAGCAGCGTTCCTGGGGGGACGGTACGTCTTCTTGGCCGAGCGAAAGAAGCGGAACGAGGCGCTTCCACCGGAGATGCGAGCCATCTTCGACCGGATGACAGGTCGTGCGCCGGGAGGCGCGGCCGGAACTCCCTGCGTCATGTGCGGCGGACCCCGGTCGGCCGACGAGGGGTTGCAGTGTCGCTCGTGTACCGAGTTCATGGCCCGGAGCTCCAACTCCTCCATTCACGCCTGCGGCGGGTGCGGAGCCGGGTTCCTCGCTGAATCCGGTGTGAAGGTCTACACTTTTAGTTCACAAGGCGTGGCGAGGGTGTTCTGCGCTTGCTGCCAGGAACACCTGCGCGCGCGCCGGGACCTGGAGGGCCAGATGCCGCCACTGGAGAGCGGCTATGACGCTGAGGGACAGGCGATACTGGCTCGCTTCCCCGGCCTCCAGCTGGCGGAAACGCTTCGGCACCGCACGCACCAGGCTCAACTCCTGACCCTGAACAGGAACAGGGCTCGGCGCACGGGCGTGCCGCTTCCCGAGCCCATGTTCGTCCGGACATCGGAGGTCTCACCGAGACCGCCACTGGGCGGCTCCGAGAGGCCGGGCAAGGCTTCACCTCAAGTGGGCGACCGCATGAGTCCGCAGGAGGTGCACGAGTTCGGGGTCAGGACGGTCGCGGAGTATGAGGCGAAAGCGGGCCTAGAGATCGTCTCGGTCACAACGGATCTTGGCGTCGACCCGCAGATCGTCGGGAGAAGGAACGGCGGGCTCGTCTTCATCGCGGTGCGCACGGCCGTCTATCCTAGAAAGGGTGCGCTAGACCCCGACGCAGCTGCCCGGTTGCGCGCGCACGCCGTGGCGAAGAAGGCGGAAGCGATGTTCGCCCCGGTGGGTATCGCGAACGCGCAGGGCAAGACCGACGCCGAGATGGCTGTCGCGGAGCGAGGGGCCGGCTTCTACGTGAGCTACGCAGGACTCGAGGAACTCTAGGTGGGGCCGCGAGCCCGTCCGACCTGAGCAACGCTGGCTACCGCTTCCTCTTATCGGCCGCGCCCGGCGCGTCGAACCCAGGGCTCTTCTCGCGGAGTTCCAGGCTGCGCTGGAAAAGGACGTGCAGGATGTACTCGTAGCGGCCCATCTTCAGGGCCTCGCGATCCGCCTCGAGGAGATGGGACGCCGCGTCCGGCAGGCCGAACCAGGTCCGGAGCCCCTCGAGCATCCGGTTCACGTACGCGGTGAGATCGAGCCCCTTCGCCGCCGCCTCGCCCTTGAGGAAGGTCACGAGCTCCCGGGTCATGCGGAACGTCTGCATGACCTTCTCGGTGCTCTGGAACGGGGACTCCTCGCGAGCCGCCTTCTCCTTCGCCATCATCGCCCTCACGTACGCGCTGAGTGGGCCGGCACATGGCCGACAGACGTTCCGCAGCCGTCCGTCTGAACTATGCCAGACGTCTGCGTGACTCGCCACGCCGACGTGACTGGTTCAGCACGGCCCCCGGCGCGACCGGTGCTTGCGCTGCCGAGTTACTGCGCATATGTTCAGTTCGCATGCGCGCCGCCTCCCCCACGACCACCCCGGAACTCCACCAGCCCACCCTCCTCAAGGTCGTCGCCGCGATCGAGCGCCGGATCGCCGATCTCGATCGACGGGGGCCGCCGAACGCGCCAGGGCACTCCTGCAACTCCTGCAAGGACGCCGAGCTGCACCGCCTGCTGGGCGTGCTCCGGGAGCTCGCGAGCGCGGCGCGGCCTTGAACGCTCGTAGCCTCGCAGATGCGGCTCGCAGTTTCTCCTCCCTCACTGCTCCGGCGGAGCCCGCGCCGCCCGTGCGGTGCCGTACGCGCGGGCCACGCCTCGCTGCATGAGCTGCTGAGCGCTGGCGCGGACGACGGCCCGCCGGCGCGGGCGAAGCACTTGGACCGATCCGGCGCGCCGCCGGCCGGCGCGCCTCCTCATCCCGCGAAGCGGCCCGTCAGTTCGAGTTGTACCCGAACTCCCTCGAGAGCAACGCCGCCTTCCAGTGGCACTCGCGCGCGATCACCGCGTCCGCCGAATCCTTGATGTCGCAGATCTCCAGGATCGAGAACTGGAAGTGCTTCGCGTGTTCGAAGCCCTTCTCGTGGATCACCTTCGCGAGCTCGGCGTTGCTCCCGTGGATCGTCTCCGCGTAGCAGCTCCACCGTCCCCAGATGCCGTCGGCTCCGTACGCACTCCCCACGTAGAGCTTCCCGCACGACCTGTCCGCGACGAGGTAGACGCCTGCGACGCTCGCGAGAGCGGCCTTCCAGGACGGCAGCGCCCGGCGAACCACGTGCCGGAGCTCGTCGAACGTGAGAAGGACGGACGCATACCCGGCGAAGTCCGCCATGCGCATCCGTTCCTCGAGGAGCTGCGCCACCACGAGCTCGCCCGCGATGGTCGAGCCGATCCGGTACGAGTTCCGGCCGCTGCGCGTGTATTCGACGATGATGCGGCCGGCGAGGTGCTCGAGCCCGGCGACTTCCGTCGTGTCGTATTGGAACCATGCGCGCGGCCCGTCGGTGCGCGGCGTCGCCCCGTGCACCTTCCAGACTCCCGCGAACAGCCAGCGCGGCCCGCCGAGGTGGATGAGCCCGATGACGTGCTCGCACTGGAAGTTTCGCTGGTGCTGATACTCCTGCCACTCCTCGAACTTGCCGTCGAAGAACGCGGTCAGGGGCGGATTGGGCTCGCCAGTGGCGAGGTGCACCTTGAAGTCGCCGAGCTCGACCCGAGCGAGCTTGATGAGATCACAGAGCAGGAGGGCCATTCAGGTGTCCGTAGCGGGAGGTCGCGACAGGATACCTCCCGGACGGACACGCTGGCGCGAACGCGCATCATCGACGCCAGCGCCCCGCCTCGACGAAGCTGTAGTACCCGCCCGACGCCACTATCACATGGTCCCTTGCCACGATCCCCACCAGCTCGGACGCGGCCCGTAGACGCTCAGTTAAGTCTCCGTCATCCGGCGATGGCTCAGGCGATCCGGAGGGGTGGTTATGCACGAAGACCAGGCCGTGCGCGCCCTCGCGAACGGCGACGCGAAGCGTGTCGCGCGGGCTCACCGGGCACTGCGAGACCGAGCCCTGCGCCACGCGCTCGGTCCGGATGAGCCGACCGCGCACGTCGAGGAGGATGACGTGGAACTCCTCGACCGGCGCGTGTGCGAGCGGGCGCATCAGCTCGTAGACGCGACCCGGGTCGAGGCAGCGCTCTCCGCGCTTCGGCGGCGCCCACGCGCCTCGCCGGCCGAGCTCGAATGCCGCGGCGAGCGCGGCCGCCCGCGCCTCGCCCACGCCCAGCCGACGAAGCTCGGCGACCGTGAGCCACGCCAGCTCTGGCACGGCCCGGCTGGCCGCGCCGCCGGCGCCCAGCATCGTGAGGAGTTCGGCGTCGGAGAGAGCCCGGGGCCCGTCCATCAGGAGCCGCTCGCGGACCAGGTTCTTGGCCATGGCGCCCTCCCCTACGCCTGCGCCTGCGCCGCTGCGCGGCGGATGGTGGGCGGCCGCGCGACGGCTTTCGCCGGCACGGGCGGGAGGTTCAGCGAGGCCGGCACCGGAACCGGCGCGCCCTTCGGCCACCACCAGAGCTGGGCGACCGGGTCCCACCGCCACCCGGCCCGCTTCAGCTCCGTCCGGATCTCCTCCGGCGGCTTCCGGTCGAACCGGAGCGCCGGCTGGCGTCCGTGGTGCCGGGTCTTCTCGACGTGGAACGCCGGCTCGGCCTTCGCCCGCTCGGCCTCGGCGAGCAGCCGCAGGTCGAGGAGCGACGCTCCGCAGTACGTGCAGCACTCCTCCTGGACCGTCGTGTCCGCGGCGTACAGCGGAAGGATCGGACGGCCGTTGTAGTCGGTGTCCGCCGGCCCGAGGCCGGTGGTGGACCGAAGGCACGCGGGGCAGAAGACCTCGTCGTTCGCGCTGTAACCGAGGACCGTGAAGGGCTTCATCGTGGCAGCTCCTGTGAGTGGGGGCGGCACCGCGCCGCCTCGCCCGACACGGGCGGGGCGGTGCCGGCCCCGCGACGACGGGCGGCGGCGTTGCCGAAGCGGCGGGCGTGTCGCCCGGCGTGACGGCGAGCGCGCCTCTTGCGCGCGCCGGCGCGACGGGCGCTCCCGACGCCCGAGGCGTCGTTAGCCGCCGACCGGCGTCGCTCCCCGGAGCTGCCGCGATGGAGCCCGGCGGCATCGCAGGCGACCCGAGCTCGCCTACCGCATGCTCAGGACCGGCGCGTGAGCTCGCCCGGTGCCCGAAGCGTCCCACCCAGCCAGACCGAGGGAAGCGGTGTCCCGCTGGAGAGCTTCCGGTGCAGCTCGATCGTCACAGTGGCGAGGCGCAGGACGTCTTCGACCCCAATCTCACGACCGTCCGGCTGCGGCTGGAGAATGCGTCGCGCGAGCGAGAGCTGCTCCTGCAGGAGGTTCGTCGCGATCCGGTTCATCGTTTCGGCTCCTTGTGCTGGACGGCGGCACCGCGCCGCTCACCGGAGCGGCGGCGCGGTGCCGCCATCGAGGACTGGAGGAGCCGCCCGTCGCCGGGCGGCTCCAGCCGCGGTTTCACGCGTCCGCCGGCTCGTCGTCGTCGAAGAGCGTCGCGCGCGTGAGGTGCAGCTCGGGCGGGTGGTAGTCGCCGCACAGCTCGCAGTGGACGAGCTCGAGCTGCAGGTCGCCGAACTCCTGCTCGATCTCGAGGTGCAGCGCCGGGTCCGTCTGGATGAGGCTGGCCATGTGATCGCGTCTCCCTGTGGTGGGCGGCACCGCGCCGCCTCGCCCGGCACGGGCGGCGCGGTGCAGCCCACGAGCGCGCGGGGGTTCGCCGTGGCCGGCGATCCGCCCTGCCGGCCCGTGACGGCGAGGCTGTTCGCGAGCTGGCGCGGGCCGTGCCTGGCGGAGCGGCGGCGGTCGTAAGGCGAACCCCCGCGCGCGCCTGGAGACGCGCTGGCCAGCCGGCGCCGGCCCGTCGCTACGCCGCGAACAGGGCGGACGCGCTCGAGTCGTCGACGGTCGAGAGATCCGTGACCGCGTGGACCTCGTCGCACCACGGGACGAGCCACTCCCGCTCGACCCCGATCCCGAGCCCGAGGATCGTGACGCCGAGCGCGGCGGCGCTCTCCCGGAGCGCGCCCGCCGTGCTTGCGTCCGACCCGCCGTCCGTGACGAGCACGAGGTCCGCCTTGCGGAGCGCGCCCGGGTGCGTCCGGATGATCTCGAGGCCGCGGCCCACCGCGGCGGCGATCTCGGTCCCACCGGCGCACGAGACGAAGAGCCCGTCGTCGGGGAGCGCCTCGGACGGCTTCACGACCGCCTCGAACTTCACGCGCGCGTCGAACCCCAGCAGCGCGAACGTCCGCCGTTCGCGCTGCGCCTGGTCGAGCAGGGCGAGCGCGACCGCGGTCGCCCACACGTCGCGCGGCCCGTCCATCGAGCCGCTCTTGTCGAGGAGGACCACGAGCGGTCCTTTCCCGAGGGTTGCCGTCCCCTCGAGCCGGTACTGGAGGGACCGGCTTTCGAGGAGAGCACGCAGGAAGTCGAGCCGCAGGAGCCGGTGCGAGAGCTTCGCGAGCTCCACCGGCAGGGCCCGGCCCAGGTCCGCGCCCTGCTCGACGTCGGTCACCTCGTCGGCGCCGTGCCTCACGCGCTGGCGGCGTTTCGCCGCCGCGATGCGCTTGAAGCGACCTGCGAGGGCGGCGATGCGCCGGAGGCGCTCGTCACCCTTGAGCCGCGCGGCAAGCGACCTCACCACGCCGTGCTCCCGCGGCACCCCGTCCGCCGTCCCCGTTCCCGGGAGCAGTCCCCCCTGGAACGCGACGTGCGCGAGCCCCTCGGCCGCGTCGCGCAGCTCCGCGACGGCGCGCGTCGCCGCCGCGCACGCGGCGGCGAGCGGGCGCCGCAACGGATCCTTGCCGACGCCCGGCGCAGCGGGCGGCGGCGGCTCGTCGGGCGGAGGCAGGTTCAGCTCGCGCACGATGGCCTCGACAGCCGCTGCGGAGGCCGCCGCGTCGCCGCGGCACTCCGCGGAGAGCCTCGCGAACGACGGCAGCGCGTCGCAGGTCGAGTGCACGCGCTCCGCCCACGGGCGGAGCGCGGCGTTCACCCGGCTCGGCGCCAGCCGCTCGCCCTCGCCGGTGTAGAGCCGCTCGAACAGCTCGTCCTCGAGCCGGAGCTGCGGCACGTCGCGCTCCTGCGCGCGCGGCAGCTGGCGGTGCTCGCGGTGCAGCATGAGGTGCCACCGCGAGACGTCGAACAGGAGACGTTTCATATGACCTCCGGGTCCCGGCGGCCCGTCCGCGGCCGCCCGACAGGGCGGCGGCCGCGGCGGGCCCGCACGTCAACGCGCGGACGCGAGCCCGAGCCCGGCGCTCACCGCCCGCGCCAGCTCGTAGTGGAGCTGCGCGATCTCCTGGTCCGCGTCCCCGAGCGCCGCCTTCGCGCGCGGACCGGCTCCGCTCGTGAGCTCGCGGAGCTTCTGCTGCTGCGCCTTGAACTCCTCGAGCGCCTGCGCCGCCTGGGCGAGGTAGCTCTTCCGATCGGACGTCCGGAGCGCGGCGACCCGCGCCGCGGTCTCGCGCGCGGCATCGAGGACCTCGGCGGCCTTGGCGCTCACCGGGTCCGCGAGCTGTCCGACGATCTGCGCCACCTTCGCGTGCTCCTTCGGCTCGCGCCACAGCGCGTGCGTGAGGACGAGGAGGTCCTCGGGCGTCGTCGAGGCTTCACCAGCGAGCCACGCCGCCGCCTGGACGACCTTGAGCGTCTTCTTCCAACGGCGGTCCGAGGCCACGATGCCCTCGGCGCGACAGCCGTCCCGGATCGCGATGAGCGCCTGGACCGTCTCGTCGGTGACCTTCACCCGGGCGGCGTCGCCCTGCGCCTGGCGGAGCTCGGCCATGGTCAGCGCGGAGGAGCAGGTCGGCTCGGGCCCGAGCAGGACCGCGCGGAAGCTGCTCGGCCGCAGGAGGTACTGCACGTCGAACCGGAGGAGGAACCGGTCGAAGAGCGCCTCGAGCTCTTTCCCGTCCGGCAGCTCGTTCGACGCGCCGAAGAGCGCGACGAGCGGCATCTGCATGGGCGACCCATCGTTGTGGAAGAGCCGCTCGTTCATCGCCGTGAGGAGCGAGTTCAGGATGGCCGAGTTCGCCTTGAAGACCTCGTCGACGAAGGCGAACTCCGCCTCGGGCAGCTTCCCCGCGGTGACGCGCTGGTACTGGTCCTGCTCGAGGGCCTTCAGGCTGATCGGGCCGAACAGCTCCTCGGGCGTCGAGAACTTGGTGAGGAGCCGCTCGAAGTAGCTCCCCCCGAACGCCTGCGCGATCGCGCGGACGAGGGCGCTCTTCGCCGTTCCCGGCGGGCCGAGGAGGAGAACGTGCTCGCCGGCGAGCACGGCGGCGAGGGCGCCTTCGATGACGTCGCGGCGCTCCGGGAAACGAGCGAGGAGCTCCGAACGAAGCTGCAGCAGCTTGGCGTGTGCGGACGTGGTCATGGGCGTTCCCCTCTCCTCACGCAGCCTTCGTCTGGAGGAGTCCCTCGACCTGCAGGGTCAGCTTGTTGAGCGCGGTCTCGAGATCCTGGACCTGCACCTGCAGGACGGTGTGGTAGAGGCGGGCCTTCGCGCGGAGGCCCTCGAACGTCTCCAGCCGCCGCGCCAGCGTCGACGCGCGCTCGGGTGGGTCCGAAAGGAAGCCCTCGATCTCGGCGCGGAGCGCCGTGATCTCCTCGTCGATCGAGGCGCGCGCGGCGTCCCCGAGCGCCGCCGTCGCCTCCGGCGACGCGTGGATCGGGACGACGTCGAGCCGCGAGGCGCCGATGTTCGACACGGCGTCGCGGAGACGCCGGAGCGTCTCCGCGTACGGCGCCGGGACCCAGTAGACGCCGCCGTGATCGCGCAGCGTCACGGCAGCGCACGACGCGAGCGTCTTCACGAGCGCGCGCCGGACGTCGTCGGGCGTGTGCGTGTTGAGCAGCCGGTCGTAGGCGGCGGACACGGCCACGACGAGGTCGTGGCCGGGCTGGTCGGACTCGAGCTTCACGGGGCGCGACCTGTCGAGCCGGATCCGCGCCGTCTGCGCGAGCGAGACGTTCCCATCACCGTCTCGGGTCTCGGCGACGACGGCGAAGACGATCTCGCCGTCGTCCTCCTTCCCGAGGCGGAGCAGGTGGTCGTGCTGCCCGACCTGCGCCTCGCGGACGGCCGTCCGGAGCGCCTTTTCGGGCGTGGGCGGCTCGGGCAGGAGGTTCTCGGCGAGCCCGGCGTTCGCCCATACGGTCTCGAGCGTCCTGCGGGTGACCCTCGCGTCGGCGAGCGTCCACCAGAGGAGATCGCCGACGTGCTTCCCGGCGTTGTAGGTGTAGGAACGGATGAGCTCCACGGACATGCTGGCCTCCCTGTTCGGAGTGAGGAGGCGGCACCGCGCCGCCCCGCCCAGCCGGGCGGCGCGGTGACGGCTCGCGATCCGAGGCGGCGCTCTCGGGGGAGAACCCCCGGGGCTCCGAGCAACCTGGAGCCCCGGGGGGCGGTGAGCCCGACACCACAGGGAGAGGTGGCGGGCTTTGTCGGCGACCACGGCCCACGGCCGGGGCGCCCTCAGCGAGACGCGGCGGCCTTCCTCGACTTGCGCGCGCCGCGATCGGCGCGGCGCTGCGCGAGCTCTTCCGCGGTGGCCTTCTCGATCGCTGCGACGTCGATCCCGTACGCGGCCGCTGCGGCGGTGAGCCGGTCCGAGTACCGCGAGGACCAGGCGAAGTAGGCACCGCGGCCGACCGCGAGCTCGAGGACGAGGGCGCGGAGCGCCGAGCCCTCGAGCTCGTTCGCGTGCGCCGTGAGGGCCGCCTCCGGAGAGAAGCCCTTCTCGCGCTCGAGCCCGCGCCGCTTCACGGCGTCCGCGACGGCGTCGTGGTAGCCGCCGTGGACCATCGCGTCGAACACGAGCCGCGCGAAGGTCGAGTCGTCCGCCGGCCGCGCCTGCGCGGCCGCGACGATCGCCGAGAGGAGGTTCGTGATGGTCGCGCGGCGCAGCTCCGCGGCGGCGCGCGCCGCGGCCGGGTCGGCGGGCGGCGCCCTCGGCGCGGGCGCCTCGCCGTCCTCGGCGTCCGGGTCGTCGTCCTGGGTGCCCGGTGCGGAGTCGCGCCGCCGCACGAACTCCACTCCGGCCGCGGCGAGCGCGGCGAGGGCCTCCGCCTTGCCCACGAGGGCGCGCGGCGTACCTCCCGCATCCGTCGCGAACGTCGGGGTCGGGCAGAGATCGCCGAGCAGGCGCCGCCAGGTCCGCCGCTCCGGGCCGTCGAAGCAGACCGCGTCCAGCTCCACGTAGTTGCTGTTCCAGGGGAGCTGGCGGCCGCCGTGGAACACCCCGTTGGACTGCTGCTCGGTGAGGACGGTGCCGCCCTTCGCCCGGACCTCGCTCGCGAGCCGCTCGTGGTGCGCGGCGACCTTCTTCCGGAAGCAGACGAGGTCGGTGCACGTGTCCGCCGCGGTCTCGTCCGAGAAGAGCCGGGGCTGGTTGCCGGTGCGCTTCGGGCACTTCGTGCACGCGCCGGCCTCGGGCACGAGCTTCGCGTCGTCCGTCGAGAACTGGGCGCGGTCGAGCCGCGTCAGGTACCGCTGCTCGACCAGGTACGCGAGGTCGTCCGCCGGGAACGGCTCGCCCTCGCCGTGGTCCTCGAACTCCTTCCGCAGCTCCGACAGCGCCTCGTCCTGGAGGGCCGGAGGAACCGCCCTCGCCACGAGGAACGCGGTGGTGGTCGTGAGCTCGCCCTTCCAGAAGGCGTCGCGCATCGCGGGCCCGAGCGCCGTGAGCTTCAGGCGCGAGTAGACGTACTGCGGCGACCGGCCGACGAGCTTGGCCAGCGTGTCCGCGGTGTGGAGCGGCCGGCCGCGGCCGTCCTTCATCGCGAGCAGCGCCTCGTACGCCTCGGCCTCCTCGAGCGGGTGCGGGTCCTCGCGGCAGGCGTTCTCGACGATGCGCAGCTCGTGCGCCTCCTCGTCGGTGAGATCCTCGACGGTGGCCGGCACCTCCTTCAGGCCCGCCTGCTTCGCGGCCCGGTAGCGGCGCTCGCCGTAGACGATCTCGAACCGCGAGCCCTGCGGCCGGACCTTGATCGGCTGCTGGATGCCGTGCTCCCGCACGGACGCGACCAGTTCGTCGATGTTGCGCGCCGTTCGGTTCCGCGGCGACAGATCGATGTCGCCGATCGGGACGAGCCGGACCGGAACCGGCTCGAGGCTCACCGGCCGCGGCTTTACCGCCCCCTTCGTCTTCTTCGCTGTGGCACTCGCCTTCACGGGCGACCTCCTGTGATGGGCGGCACCGCGCCGCCTCGTCCAGAGGGCGGCGCGGTGCCGGCCGCAGCGCTACGCCGCCTGCGCCAGCGGGTCCTCCCCGGCGATCTCGCGTTCGGACCAGAACTCGCCCGGGTCCGGCAGGGACAGGGCCACCATCGCCGCCATCTCGAGCGCCTCCTGCCTGCGGTCCCACTCGATGAAGCAGGCGCGGTGGACGCGCCCGCTGTCGCCGCCGGCGTCGACGACGTCGCCGGCGTTCTCGCGGGCGCAGAACCGGCAGCGCTGCGCTGCCCCGCGTCCGCGCCGCGCGCGCGAGACGTGCTGCTCGGGGTTGGTCACCACGGGTTCAGCAAGGTCCGAATCGGACATGGCTGGCTCCTCGTCGGCGGCATCCGGCCGCTCTCACCGACGTGGAGCGGCCGGTGCCGCCGGACGGCAGCGCCTCGGTGCACCGGACCTCAGGCGGACCGCGCGCTGCGCCGACCGCCTCTCGTCGGCGCGCATGCGTGGTCCCGCCTCGGCACCGCTCGCCTTCGATTCGCCTGCCTCGCCCTCCCCGTCCTCAGGCGGACCGCGCGCTGCGCCGGCCGTCTCTCGTCGGCGCGCAGGCGTGGTCCCGCCTCGGCCCGGCTCGCCTTCGACTCGCCCGCCTCGCCCTGCCCGTCCTCAGGCGGACCGCGCGCTGCGCCGACCGTCTCTCGTCGGCGCGCAGGCGTGGTCCCGCCTCACCACCGCTCGCCTTCGACTCGCCGCCTCGCCCTGCCCGTCCTCAGGCGGACCGCGCGCTGCGCCGACCGTCTCTCGTCGGCGCGCAGGCGTGGTCCCGCCTCGCCTCCGCTCGCCTTCGACTCGGCCGCCCCGCTTTGCCCGTCCTCAGGCGGACCGCGCGCTGCGCCGACCGCTTCTCGTCGGCGCGCATGCGTGGTCCCGCATCTCCTCCGCTCGCCTTCGACTCGGCCGCCCCGCATTGCCCGTCCTCAGGCGGACCGCGCGCTGCGCCGACCGCTTCTCGTCGGCGCGCATGCGTGGTCCCGCCTCGGCACCACTCGCCTTCGACTCGCTCCGTTTTCGGTCCGCTACGACTTCTCGGTTCCCTTCTTCTTCACACCTTCTCTTCCTTTCCCCTTTCCCCTGTACCCATTTGCTCCATTTTGAACCACGTGGTTCAAGAACTTCCCGGCCCCGCCACCTGCCCTTTGAAGAGGACTTCAGGGTGACAGCAGCCCGACCCCTCACTCCGGTGGTTGGGAGTGAGGGGTCGGGCTGATGGCACCCCGCACCTCGCGACGAACGCCACTCGCAGGCGGCGGGGCCGGGCCGCCGAGATCTCGCGCGCTTACCGTCGCCAAACCTGATCCCAATCCTGATCCCAACGCTGATCCCAATCCTGCGGACTCCAGGACACAGCCCCCGGGAACACCCCGTTTGCTCCATTTTGAACCACGTGGTTCAAGAGGCGCCCGGCGCGCTTCCCGCGGCAGTCCGCGGTGGGCATGAAGAAGCCGGACGGCGCCGCGAGATCGACCGCGGCTGCCGTCCGGCGAGTGATGAACGGACCTTGTGAGCGCCCTCTAAACGCGCCGGACCCGCATCAGCAGCTCCTCGAGCACGGCGATGAGCTGCTCGCGCTCGTCCGGCGTGACGAGCCCACGCTGGATCCGAGCTTCCTCGATGACGACCCGCCCGTGCTCTCGCGTGAACAGCGGAGGCGGCGTGTCGGGCAACACCTCGATCTCGGCGACGACCTCCTGCGCGACGACCTTCGCCGCTTCGTCGGGCGTCGTATCCGCGCTCCGGTTTCCTACCGCGGCAGGTGCCGCTGTGACCGCCTCGCCGGACAGGCCGCTGCTCGCGGAGCTCTCTTCGGCCTCCCCGCCCGCCACCTTCTTCGCGTGCTGCTCGATGCGGCGGATCGGCCATTTCTCCAGCACGATGCGCTCGAGCAGCTTCTCGACCCGCTTCAGCGCCTCTCCGTTCCCGACTGCCTTCTCGAGCGCGTTGAAGACGCGATCGACCTCGATGGCTCCCCGGGCGTCGAGCTCACCGCGGATGAGCGCCTTCTTGATGGGCTCGACCGCCATGTGGATCCGGTAGAGCCGACGCGCCTGGGCATAGCTGCGGCCGATGAGCTCGCCCGCCTCGCGCACGTCGAGGTCTCGCGCCCCCATGAGCTGCGCGAGGACGTCCGCCTCCTCGACCGCGTTCAGGTTCTCGCGGTGCAAGTTCTCCTCGGCCTGGGCGAGCAGCTTCGTGGGACGGTCGACCAGCTTCGGATCGATGATGCACGGGATCTCCTCGAGGCCCGCGAGCTGCGCGGCCCGCCACCGCCGCTCCCCCGCGACGATCTGGAAATGTCCGGGCTCGGCCCCGTGCGGCGTCACGATGATCGGTTCCCTGACGCCGGAGCGGCGAAGGCTGTCTGCGAGCGCACCCAGCCGCTCCTCGTCGAACTGTTGGCGCGCCTGTCCATCCGGCGCGGGCGAGATGAGGTCCAATCGGACCGACCGGAGCTGCTGGCCCGGGAGGATGCTGGCGAGCACTGCGTCCTTGGTCGCCTCGGCGGCGTAGACGGCAACCGGGTCGGCTCCGTTCGCCTCGGATGCCCTGACCTGTTCGGCGCGAGTGATCCGCGACGTGAGCTTCTCCACGATGGACATCTGGCGGCCCTCAGCCATGGCTCGCTTCCAGGATCGGCAGGAGCTCGTCGAGCGCGGCGAGGTAGGCCGGCGGCCCCTTCGACGGACGGTAGCGGGCGTCGTAGAGCGGGATCCCTTCGGCGAGCGAACGCGCGATGGCGGTGGCGAGCGGGATGCGCGTGCGGAGCGCCCGGCCACCGACGAGCCCCTCCAGCGCATTGAGTGCCTCGCGCGACTCGGTCTGCTCCTCGACGAACCGCGTCGGCAGATAGGCGAGCACGTTCGCTTCGGGGGCGACGCCGCGGCGGAGCTGCTGGACCACCCTTCCCAGCTCCGGGAGGACGGAGACGGCGAGCCGCGTCGTCTCGACCGGCGCGAGAATCGGGCCGGCGGCGAGCGCGTTGTAGGTGACCGGCCCGAGGCTCGGGGCGCAGTCGCAGATGATGTACTCGTAGCGGTCCTCGACGCGCTGGAGCGCCTCTCGGACGGCGACGGGGCCGGTGAGCTGGTTCGCGCGCTGCACCTCGAGATCGACGCCGACCGCCCAGGGGCACGCCGGGACCACGTCCAGCCCTTCGCAGACGCGCTGCGGCTCGAACGGCAGCTCGGGCCTGAGCAGGAACTCGAGGACGCCGTATCCGCCGGGCTGCGCGTCCACGCCGAGCGCCGCGGTGGCGTTCCCCTGCGAGTCGAGGTCGACGACGAGCACGCGCCGGCCGGCGCGCTGGAGTCCCCAGGCGAACGCGACGGAGGTCGCGGTCTTCCCGGACCCTCCCTTCGGCATCGCCACGACGAGTCTGCGAGCAGTCATGTCCATCTCCTCCGCCGGCGCGAATGGGCCGGCGGCTTGACTCTGACTGTATGGCGTGCGACATACAACCGAGCGGCGGCACACCTGTTGGGTCGGATCCGTGTGACTGTCAGAGGCGACCGGCAGGATGGTATCGAGGTGAATCATGACGAACTCCGATCCCATCGGGCTGTGGCTCGCCGCGAGCGCTGTCGTGGGGGTCGCGGCGCACGTGGCGCTCGCCGCACGGAGCAGGCGCGCGTACCGCCGGTTCCGCGAGGCGTACGTCGGGGCCTTGGCGACGGCGCAGCAGACCGGCGCCGTCGACGCGCTCGTGCGCGCGCAGGAGCTTCATCGGGAGTTCATGCGAACGACGCCGCCGCAGGGCTGGCTTACCGGCCTCGGCGCGCGCCTCAAGGCCGCGCTCGTCCTGTGCGCCGTCGCTGGCGTCGCAGCGATGGTCACCACCGGCCGGCTGCCGCCCATCGTGGCCGGTGTCGCGGTGCTGCTCGCGGTCGGCCTGCGCCGGATCCTCCTCGCTACGGCCCTGCTCCTGGCCCTATTCGTCGCCACAAGCATGGTCTCGCCGCCGCGGTGGGCGGACCGCATGCCGGCGACCGCCCACTCCGCGCCGCCCAATGCGCTCGGCCGCTCGCGATGACGTGCGCGACCCTCGCCGTTGCTGCGCTGCTCGCCGCGCGCGGCCCCATCCCGTTCGAGGCCGAGATCGATGCGGCGCTCGCGGAGACCGCCGCCATCTACCCGGTCCCGAAGGCCCTCGTGGTCGCGGTGATCTCTGTCGAGAGCAGCTTCCGCCCGCGCGCGGTCTCCCGGGCCGGTGCGAAGGGGCTCATGCAGCTCATGCCATACACCGCGCGCCGTGTCGGAATCGCGGAGCGGGACCTCTTCGATCCGCGGCGAAACATCCTCGGCGGTGTGCGACTGCTGGCCGTTCTCCTCAGCCATTACGACGGGGACGTCATCTCGGCGCTGGTGGCCTACAACGCCCGCCCGCGAAGACTCTTCGCACCGGTTCCTCGCAACGGCGAGACGCCGACGTATGTCTGGCGGGTTCTCGTTCGCGCGCGGGAGGTTTCGATGCGCCCTGGACCAGTCGCTTCGAACTGGTCAGCGCCGCGTCACGCCGGCGACGTGCCCCGGCGCACCCGAGCGGCATTATTCTCCTTCGAAGACTTCCTTCGCCACGCCGAACGCGTCACGGCGTTCGGCCAGCCGGCGTAGAACGCAAGGTGAGTGATCGTCTCGTGCAGCTCTTCCTTGGTCACGCCGTTCTCGCGCGGGCGGACGAAGTGGCTTCGGATCTGGTCCGGAAGGTTCATCGCGATGAGGGCGCTGACAGTCACGAGGCTGCGGTCCCGCTTCGAGAGCTCCGGGCGCTCCCAGATGTCGCCGAAGAGCACGCCGTCGGTGAGCTCGACCATCTTCGGTGAGATGTCTCCGAACAGCCGCTGCGCCGTGGTGGGCTGGCCATCGGCGCCGACGCCGGGGCGCGCCGCTGGAGCGGGCGCGGCCGCTCGTTCCGTGACGGGGGAGTTGTACTGTGCGTCGCTTACCTTCTCCATCCACTCGACGGACTTGCCGTCGAGGTGCTCCGACACCGCGATGTCGGTCATCCGGCCGTGCGGCGAGGCCCCGTGCCAGTGCTTCTGAGCAAATCCCCCCTTGCCGCGATCGACATCTTGGGTGGCGGGACGGCTCTCGCGCCCCGCCACCCAGCCTTACGATCAACCGTTCACCTCACGGCCGACCTCGTACCCGATCCCGGCGAACACGCCGGCGAGGACCACGGCGCCGATGGGTCCGGCGAACGAGCCGAGAAGGCCGCCGAGCATCGCTCCAATGCCAGACATCGCGGTCTGTCCCCCGTGTCCCCGGGCCTCCGCCGCGCGCTGAATCGGCGCCGCAACGAGCCCCACGACGGTGTTCGTCGCAGGCACCACCTGCCGTCTTTCGATCTTCATGTTCTTGTTCTCCAAGCAGTTTTTCCGTTGTCCAACTGTCGCCTGGCTGCGGATCAGCCGAGCGTGCAAGCGACTACTCGCATGTTTCTGAATATTAGTCAACCTTGCCGTTTTAGGCGTGGTCCGTCTACGATGCGCCCGTGCCCAAACACGTCGGTGACGGGCCCGCGGACCCGCGGGTGGTAGCGCTCGGTCAGGCGATCGCGTTTCTTCGCGAACAGCGAGGGCTCTCGCAGGCGCAACTCGCCGCTCACATCGGCGTCAGCCAGCCCACGCTCTCCCGCTTCGAGCGCGGCGTCGGCCAGCCTGACGCGCTCACGATGCATCGCCTCGCGAGCACGTTGGGCATGTCGATGGACGAACTGCACCGCCGCATCGATCAGGCCCTGAACGGTGCGAAGAGGGCGTCTGCTGCGACCATCGGCAATGAGTCCGGCGCCGACTGGTGGGATAGCGCCGTCGCTGCCGCCGGCGTTCTGGCCGTCGTTGGCCTGATCGGTTTTGCGATCGCAGCCGTGTTCGGTGGCGGGAAGTCAGTCGGAAAGTAGTTCCGCGTTAGCGGACGTTACGGCGCGCGACTGTCGGCGTTGGCGTTCGCCCTCAGCATGGACGCGAAGTTCGCGTACACAGTTGCGCGCGCGTCCTCGATGTGCACCGCCCACATACGCGCCAGCTCGGCGATCACACGTTCGACGTTCACTGGCCTGGCCGGCGCACTCGAGGTCCGGTCGGCTACTTGGACGAACGGGCCATCCGTCTCTGTCAGGACGCGCTCGCGCGGGACTTCGGCGACGAGAGCCCGAGTACGTTTAGACCCCATCATCGGGGTGTTGACCGAAACGTAGGCGCCATGCGCTAGAGCGCGGCGTAGCGCTTTCACACCACCAGCGTACCAGTGGAGAATGTACGTGCCTCGAAATCGACTTCCGAAGACATCCACGACGTCTTCAGCGGCCCTTCGGCTGTGAACGGTCAGGACCTTGCCGCCCGCCGAGTCGCATTCAGCAACTATCGCTTCCAGAATGCGACGTTGCGTCGCGCGCTGCGACTCGTCTGACGTTACGTAATCGAGCCCGACCTCGCCTACGTACCGGGTGAGAGACAGTCGTTCCCGAAAGAGCTGCAACTCGTGGCTTCGCTCGGCGGCAAGTTCAGGATGCAGCCCAAGGGCTACGCGGACATAGCGGGAAGAGGCGCCAACGATCGCGCAGTTCCGGTCGAACACGGAGGGTGCGTTCGTGACCGCGATCGTGTAGACCGCGTTGCGCTCACTCTCGGCGACGACCGACGCGGGGTCGGGGTAAAGGTCGAGATGACAGTGTGTATCGACCAGCGATGCCGGCGGCCCCCCTGCCATCGCGGTCACCCCGTCGCCATGCCGAGATGTCGTGCCACCTCGTCCATCCCGGCATCGTAGACCCGCAGGAGCGCCCGAAGTTCTTCATCGGACTCCACGTGAAGCGGACCGCTCACATTCAGGTCGAGCGGACGCGTCGGACGATGGCGCCGCTCCAAGGCAAAGATGAATGCGCGCGCATCGGCGCTCCGCCGTCGCTGCAGTATTCGGATCTCTCGAGGAAGATCGAACCCGTATTCCCCATCATCCACGCCCGCATGCTGGGTTGCCGCGCGCCGGATGATGCACGGGACGCATGTCCCGCAGTGCGGCTTGCGCCGCTCCACGGGCAGAAATCGACTTTGATTGGGATGTGCGCAGGACACCGTTGCGGCCGTCACCTTCTTCACGAGAGCTCGGCCGCGACGCAGACAATCCGCCAACATCTCGCCCTTGGTGCTCGTAGCGTATGGAGTTTGCAGTGGGGTAGCGATTCCGAGGTGAGCAAGCGCCGTCCGCAACGTCGCCAGCGTGTGCGGATGTGTTGTGCGTGTGCTCCAACTCCCCAGCCGCGCCCAGGTCAAGGGCACGTTCAGGGAAATCAAGCCGTTCTCTGGGACGACGAGCGGGACCGGTCCGCTGCCATTCGCAGCATCGAGCCCGCTCGCAACAAGGAGGCCCAACGCAAAGAACATGATCGAACGGCTACGCGTTGTCGTCACGGACTCCGTGACGCCAGGAACCCGTGCTGGCG
The DNA here is from genome assembly GCF_022690745.1 of Anaeromyxobacter sp. SG64. Classification (NCBI taxonomy): domain Bacteria; kingdom Pseudomonadati; phylum Myxococcota; class Myxococcia; order Myxococcales; family Anaeromyxobacteraceae; genus Anaeromyxobacter; species Anaeromyxobacter sp. SG64. Next base: position 62,069 of record NZ_JALCZB010000005.1, read on the forward strand.
GGTTCATTCGAAAGCGGAAGTGCTGCATGTTGTCCGAACCGAACTCCTGCGCCAGTGCGGAACACACTGCCTGCTGCGAGGGGCTCGAGAACACCGCGCCACCGCTCTTCGCGTTGTGGCTGACGAAGGCCACGCGGTGCCCTCCTCTGAGCAGGTCCACTGCGCCGATGGCCGAATCAAGCCCTCCGGACAGGAGGCTTACGCGCCTTGCCGACAACGGGTCGCGCTGTCCTCGACGTCGGTCATCGACGGGAGGAGGCGCAACATGTTCCGCACGGAACACAAGTCGCCAGTGATCGCCCGTGAGGAAACCCAACAGTTCCTGAAGTTCTCGCTCCGCCGCCCGCCACCGTCCCACCTTCGCAACGGGAACGTAGAGCACGATATCCCGCGACCACCTATCGAATGCCGTCCTGTGGGGGATCAGCAGGTCTGCGCAATACGCCGCCGTCGCGAACCGGAAGAAGTCCGTCGCAGTTTGTCCCGGATCCACGTTGGCTTCCGCCAACTGTTCCCAGACCGAGCTATCCAACCGCCATTCGTCCGGGCCCTGCGCTCCGTCCATGAGGATATTGACAACGTGCGCACTAGAGAAGGGCGCAACAGTGAACGCGTCAGCCGGACCGGCGCGGAGCACCACGTGGTACGTCGGCACGATCATCGCCGTCTCCGATCGCCGTGCTGCAGACCGGCCTCGACAACTCGGAAGGACTCCGTGAACAGCCGCTCGATTACGCGCTGCCCCTCACCAGCGTCCCAGCGTGCAGCGAAGGCGGCGCCTCCCTGGCCAAAGAACGCAGTGGTGTCGATGTCCGTACGCACCGCGTCCTCGATATACTGGCGCGCCGTTCGCTCAGCTTGCCGCACTCGCGAACTCGACGCAGCGGTCGCGTGGATATGGGCTGTTAGCGCCTGAAGGACGCGCTCATATATGTAATTGACGACGTAACTGACCACCGCTTCCGCCATCATCGCTGGCGTCAAGCGGGCCAGCGCCTCGGCGCCATTCGCTTCAACATCCAACGCATCGTATAGTTCCTGCAATGTGGCATCCATCGCGTCCCGCGCGATGGCGTCCTCGGTCAGCGCTCCCGCGGGCGCGAGAGCGTCGGCGAGTCGTAACAAGAACACGTCCGCGCTCCGCCCAAGGAAGTCCGCGATCCCCAACGTGCGAGCCGCTCCAGCGACGCCGTCCCTGGTAACCGCTGATAGGAACCCGGCGAAACGTGCGGCGGTGCTCCGCCCAGAGAACGAACTCTGGGACGCGGACCTGGCACCGCCCATGGCGCCGACAGAGCCGCGAACCGCTCGGCGAACGTTGTCGCGCCCACTCGCGCCGGAGGCTCGCCCAGACGACATGGAACTGACCAGACGACGCGGCGAGTTCCACGACGGTAGTTCCGCCGGAGCAATGGTTGGATTCGTCTCCGTCGGACCGGGGAACGCGGGCGCCTGCTCGGGATTCCCGAGTTCATCTGGAGGTGGCGCTTCGGGATCCGGTACTTCAGGAGGCGCGGACGGCGGCACGCCAGGCGGGTCCGCCCAAGGCGGGAGCAGAGGTGGGCGGCCGGTTGGCCCAGGGTTCGAGGTCGATGTTCCCATTACTTCTCCGCACCTGGGCGCTTCACCTGGCCACTCACCACCACCTTCAGACGCTCCTCGGCGGCTGCGCGCAACCCTTTGTTCTGCGTCTGAGTCGCAAGCTGCGTCAGCGCTGCCACCGCAGCCTCCTTCAGCGAAGCGTGTGGGGCTAGCGAACTGATCAGCACGGCGGCCGAAGAAGGAAGCATGTCGAGCGGCATGCCGAGCAACACGGCCAGGACGTCCGGGCCGACATCCGGCCGCTTCTGCGCCACCTTTACGATCGCATGAAGGGGCGAGTTTCGGGCGCCGAGATCTTCCCGGCCTTGACGTGCTTTGGCACCTAGCTCACCGATGATTGCTGTCGCCTCCGAAATCGGCAGCGCCGTCGCCCGCTGCGCACCAGTACTCTGCGTGGCTTCGCTTTCGCTCATCAGCTCACGTAAGCATTGCGCGCCGAGCGAGCTAAGCCGCTGAGTCATTCCTACTGGAAGCGTGAACCGCTCATTTGCGAAGTAGATGTACGGGCGGAGGTCGGCACTTCCGAGCATCGGCTCAGTACGAAGCCACGTTTGAAAACGCTCAGCCGCTAACATCGCACCCGCCTGCGCCGCAAACGCTCCCGACGTACTCGCCTGCTCGCGCTTCGGCTCCTTCCCCTTGGCCTGCTCCTCGAGAGCCGCCAGTTCCTCGGAGCGGCCTTCACCTGCTGCTGCCGACCGCGCCAACGCTCGGAAGAGTTCCGGCAGGAAGTACTCCAGCAGAAGCAGCTTCGCGGCTGTGGCGCGATCGAGCGTTACTCCGCGCTCCTGCGCCATATCGAGCCGCAACACGAGCGCATTGAGAAAACGTTTGGTCTGGCGCGGATTACCTTCGGCGCACAACGCCAAGACAGGCGCGATCTGCTCGGCGAGGACGAAGTCGCTCTTGAGTTCTTCGCTCACTGCTTCACCGAGGAGCTGTTCGGCATTTTCCGAATGGAACGAGATCGCATCGTAAGCCGCGGCAGCCCGAGCGCGTTCACAGAGTGCGGTGAAGGCTTGCTCGTCGTGAACACGGCGCTGAGCGAACAGCAAGTTGAGGAAGCCGTGGAGATCACTGCGGGAGAGCGGAGGGAGACGGATCGGTACCTGGATGAGCTTCTCCAGGTACCGAGCGCCGAGGTCTTCCGAATCCGCCGACCGACCATCCCCATCTCGCCCGCTGCGGACATCTGTGAATCGATGCGCGACGGCCCCACGAATTAGCGCCTCATCAGCCGCGATGACGAACGCTGTCTTCGGGGCTGCCAGAAACAACCGAATGGCCTCGAGAGTCTCGATGACACTCGCTGGTAGACACCGATCGAGATCATCAACGATCACAACTAGCCGCTTGATGCCCAGGTCCTTGACGAGACTCGCAAAGTCCCGATGAAAGTCGCGGATGGAACCATGCATTTCCCGCTGAGCAGCTGCTGCCGCTTCCTGCTGCTTCAACATCAACTCGGCGATAGCGGGCCCATCTAGTTGCTTCGTATCCTTCAGTAGCGACGCTAGAGCCGCAATGCCGAGTGCGCCTGCGGTGATCGGCGCCCCCAAGGCGCCAGCTGCCAGTGCGACTCCGCCGGCCGCCACTCCCGCGTTCACCCCGACGCCGAGCACCTGGCGGGCAGCGCGAAGCTTGTCCACTCTGGCCCACATTCGTTGAAGAGCCCCGGTCACCGCGTCGCGCGCTGTCTTGAGCTTGCCCTTCGAATCTTTTGCTTCCTGCTCAATCTCTTCGAGGATCGCGGCCGCGAGTGCGGCTTTCGCGTCCTCGTACCCTTCGAATCGCCAGCCATTGAAGTAGACACACAACAGGTCGGGCTCAGCGGAGATCTGCCGCCGAACGAGTTGGATCACGCTCGACTTTCCGCTTCCCCAATCGCCATAGACTCCGATCGTCACTGGATCGAGCCGATCGTCCTTGATGACGCGAAGAACGGCTCCGACGAGGTGCTGCACGTTCAGGAGGTCGATGAGCGCTTCGTTGTCAGCCCACATGCCTACCCTCCCACGAGGTCGCCACCGCGCACAGCTAACGTTCACTCCGGAGTGGCGCGCCGATTGGAGCGGACGATGTCTTCTGATGGTTCCGCTTAGCACACCTACCCGACAACGGGCGGTGCCGTCGCGGCCTGTTGTTTGTACTGGTGCTCACTCAAGTTCGTAACATATCGTCAAGCTCGCCCCATCACCTCGGGGAGGCGCCGCGACGATCCTGTCGCCGGCGCTCATGTACTTGCGCATGACGCGGCAGCAGATCGGCATCCGGTTCCCGGGTCCCGGATAGCCCCCGACCGAACGGTGGAGCTCCCCTGCGTTCACGATCAGGGTCTTCTTCGAGTCGCGTCTCGCGCGCGCCATCCGCTCACCCAGCTCCTGCTCGAACGCGGCCGCGCTCGGTGCCGACGCCGTCGGGCGCGCCGGCATGCGTGCTGGCGTCTCGAGGGCCCTGTTCACGCATGGCGCTCCCGTGGCGGGAACCGCAGCGCGTCGGGGCAGAGGCAACGCCTCCGTGCGCACTTGCTCGTTGCGAGTCAGCCACGAGAGCTGTTCGCCCTGCGCCAGCCCTTCCATCGGGACGACGCAGCGCTTGCCGTCGCCCGCCACGAGCGGCATCAGGTCTTGGCGATACGCCTCGCCGGCGAACCACAGGATCGTCTTCGCCTCGCGGTATTCAGTCCTCGCGATCAGCTGGCGATGAACTCCCAGCGCCCATGCGCGTCGTTCGGCGCGCCCACAGTTCGCAAGCGTCTGCTCGTACGGCGCGATCACGTCGCCGGGATGCACCAAGCCATGCTTCGCGCTCACGATGAACGTGTCGCGCGCGACGCGACGGGCGAGAGCGTACGCCTTTCTGAAGAAGGTAGAGGGCGCGTACAGATCGGCCGCAGGGCAGGGAACAGGAGCCTTCTTCTTCGTGCAGCTGAGGAGCGCGAGGACCGGCTGCTCCAGCGCCGGGCTTGCGCTCGCGCCTAGCGGGACGCTCGGGGGCGGAGTGATCACCGCGACTGGCTGCACAGCGTTCTCGCGAGACGTTCCGCCACCAACGGATACCGACGGCGTGTGCGCCACCATGCGCTGGAACACGTCGAGGAACGCAGGGTCAAACGAGCGACCGACGTGCTTCACGTTCCAGAGCCGACTCCGCCGGATCGCTTCGTCGGCCGCGTGATGCCCCAGCCACCCGGACGAGGCCGGCTCCGCGGTCGCGGCGTCGGAGAGGAGCGCGATCGTGTGGGCCTCGATGTACGCGCGGATGCTGTTCGGGCCGGGCGTGTCGTCGGCCTCGATCCACAGCACGCGCATGCTCGCGAGATACTCGCTCACGAGTTGCTCCAGAGGCAGTTCCGACGCGCGCATCTCGGGCGTCGGTGAAGTCGTCCTCCATGCCTCCGCCACGTCTGGGCCGCGGCCCGAGCGTATGAGCGCGAGCCCGACGTGGTGGCGGAACACGGACCCGCGGTGGTTGCCAACCCCGACACCCGCATCGCCACCGTAGCCCTGATGCTGCTTCAGTCGCTGCCACAAGGTCGTCTTCGAGCCGGCGGAGACGGCGTGCGTTCCGACCCGGACGACGCGCGGCCCCGCAGCGCTCGGGCCGCGCACTTCGCCCGGCTCGAAGAAGAAGTACACGCCGCGGCTGGGCCACGACATGCGGCCGTCACACGAGCCAAAGGCTCTGCCTCCGCCCAGCCGCGCCGACAGCTCGCCTAGAATCGCGTAGAGCTGCTCGTGGTGACTTGTGATTGCCAACGGGATCTCCCCCCGGAAAGCACCCACGGTACGCAGCCCCCACCACCGACCGCGCGACGACTGCACTGCCGATTCCGACGAGGTTCAGTCTCTCACGGCCACGGACAAGGCCGATTCGACGCCGCACAGGGACGCTGGGGACCTGCCGGCTCGCAGAACCGGCTTGCACGAAAGGCAACGTAACGTTTAGATTCGTGCAGTGCCGGGGAGCGCGACAAAACCGAGCTGGGACAAGCTGTTCGCTACGGCCTCGGGCCAAGACGGCCTCTTCACGACCGAACAGGCCGCGCAGGCCGGTTACTACCATCAGCTCCTCAAGCGCTACGTCGAGTTCGGCCGCGTGAAACGGGTACGCCGCGGGATCTACCGCCTCGTTCACTACCCAACCGGCGAGCACGAGGAGCTCGCCGAGATCTGGCTCTGGTCGAAGCAGGCCGGGGTCTTCTCGCACGAGACGGCGCTCTCGCTGTACGGGCTCTCCGACGTCCTGCCGAAGCGCGTCCACCTCACGGTCCCGGCGGCCTGGCGGCGGAGGCGCCTCAAGATCCCCCGCGGAGTGGTGCTGCACCACGCGACGGTGCGTGCCGACGAACGATCGTGGTTCGGCGCGGTGCCCGTGACCGAGCCGGGCCGAACCCTGCTCGACTGTGCCATGACGCACCTGTCGCCGGAGCTGCTCGCCCAAGCGTTCGAGCAGGCCCGGTCTCGGGGGCTGGTTTCGACGGAGCGCCTCGCGGAGATCTCGAAGGCCGCCGGGTTGCCTGAGGTCCCAGGATGAAGCCCCGCGAGTACGCGACGCCAGCCGCGTTCAAGGCGGCGCTCGACCAGCGGCTGCGAAACGTAGCCGAGCCGGGCGGCATCGCGCGCCGGCGGCAACTGCTCGTGTTCGATCGGTACCTTGCGCGGCTGGTGCGTGTCCTCGGCGACGCGGCCACGCTCAAGGGCGGCCTCGTTCTCGAACTGCGCCTCGACCGGGCGCGGACCACCCGCGACATCGACCTGCGCCTGGTCGGATCGCCCGATGGCCTGCTCGCGCGGCTCCAGGAGGCGGGCAGGCTCGACCTCGGCGACTTCATGTCGTTCGAGGTCAGGGTGGACGCCCGCCACCCCGACATCACCGGCCCCGGCGTCCAGTACGAAGGCCAGCGGTTCCGGGCGGAGTGCCGTCTCGCGGGCATGCTCTACGGTCAGCCCTTCGGCGTCGACGCCGCGTTCGGCGATCCCATTCTCGGCGAACCGGAGCTGATCGCCGGCGACGATCTCCTGGCGTTCGCCGGCATCGCCGCCCCCGAGCTGCGGGTGTATCCGGTCGAGACGCACGTCGCGGAGAAACTCCATGCCTACACGCTGCCACGAGCCACGCCGAGCACGCGCGTGAAGGACCTGCCGGACCTGGCGCTGCTCGGGCAGATCGGCCCTCGGGACGCGCGGCGGCTGCGAGCTGCGCTGGGGCAGACCTTCGGGTTCCGCGCCACGCATCCTTCGCCACAGCGCCTGCCCGATCCACCGATGGACTGGACGGAGCCGTACGCGGCGATGGCTGAGGAAGATGCGCTCCCTTGGACCACGCTCGGCGACGTCGTGGCGGCGGCCCGGGGATTCCTCGATCCCGTGCTCGGCTCGAACGCCGACGGGAGTTGGGATCCAGGCTCGTGGACGTGGGACCTCGCATAGAAGCGAGGCCCACCGAGCATCGAGGACGACGTCGAGGGCTGGTAGCGGTCTGGCCGCGCACGTCCGCTCGAAGGCTATGCTCCGGTCCCGATGACGTTCCGAGCCCGCATCCACCGAGGCGCCGCTCAGGTCGGCGGCACCTGCGTCGAGCTCGAGGCGGAAGGACAGCGGATCCTGCTCGACCTCGGCATGCCGCTCGACGCTGAGGAAGGTGACATTCCGCTGCCCGACGTGCCGGGCCTTCGCGGCAACGACCCGACACTCAGGGCGGTGGTCGTGTCCCACCTCCACGGCGATCACTGCGGCCTTGTCCCCTACGCGCCTGCCGGACTTCCGCTGGCGATGGGCCCTATTGCCGCCCGCATCCTTCGGGAAGCGAAGTTCTTCACGGGAAGAGCGCCGCTCCCGGAGCCTAGGTGGCATCTGGTCGACCGCAGCCCGTTCGAGGCTGGCCCGTTCCGCATCACACCGTACCGAGTCGAGCACAGCGCTTTCGATGCGTTCGCGTTGTTGGTGGAAGCCTGCGGGAAGCGGCTGCTCTACACCGGCGACTTCCGCGGGCACGGCAACGACGGCAACCCGTTCGCTCAGCTCCTCGGCGATCCCCCGCGCGACGTCCACGCGCTCATGATGGAGGGCACGCAGCTCGGCGACCGGCGAGAAGGGGACGGACCGAGCGAAGCCGACCTACGGCGCAAGCTGGCCCTTCGTTTTCGGGAGTGGCCTGGACTCGTTCTCGTCGCGTGGTCATCGCAGAACCTTGACCGCTTGCGCACCGTCTACGAGGCGGCGCGCGAAGCAGGACGAACGCTCGCGGTTGACCTGTACACCGCCACGCTCGCGGGGACAGCCCGCGCTCCCGGTGTTCCGGTCCCCGGCGATGAAAGACTTGAGGTCTTCTGTCGCAAGCGCGAGAGGCTCCAGGTCAAGGACGCGGCGGAGTTTCACAGGACGCGCGGAATCGCACCGTGGCGCCTCTTTCCGGAGGAACTCGTCCCGCGAGCCAGGGAGATGGTGCTGATGTTCCGCCCCTCCATGATGGACGAGCTCGAGCTTGCGGGAGCGCTGCCAGGCGCGCTGGCGATCTGGTCGATGTGGCGAGGGTATCTCACCAACCATGCGGAGCAGCGCATGCAGCGCGCCTTGGTGGCGCAGGGCGTGCCACTCGAGATCCATCACGTGTCGGGGCACGCCTATCTGCGCGATCTCATGCGTCTCGTAGATTCGGTACGTCCGCGGTACGTCGTTCCTATCCACACGGAGTCGCCAGACCGATACAGTGACTACTTCCCGCGGGTAAAGGTGTGGCCGGACGGGAAGTGGGTAGAAGTCGAATGAGCGGAGGAGAACGGTGAGGGCATCGTCGGACGCGCTCAAGAAGGCTCTACGCGAGGGCTGCTTGATGCCTTTGCTCGACCGCGTAAAGCGGGACCGGACGCTCGAGCTGGAGTTCCGTCCCGGATGTGCGGACGTCTACTATCGAGGCGGCTGCATCACGAAGGTCGCGCCCGCAACGGCGGGGGCGTACTCGCTCTCGATCGACCCGAAGTACTTCGATCATGCCGAGCCGGCCAAGATCCGGCCTTCCGATTCCGCCACGGTCTGCGATGCGGATGGCTGCGCTGCGTGGCTAGCGAACCTCGGGCGGCTCAAGGACGAGATGGACCTGTGGTTCGGCGAGCACCAGAAGTGGGAGCGCGAATCACAGCAGGTTCTCGCGAGAGAGAACAACTGGGACTCCAGTGGCACGGCGTCGGACTACTTCATTTTGGACATCGAGTACCAGCACCCGCTTGCGAAGGGCCGCTTCGACGCACTCGCCGTGCATTGGCCTTCACGTAGCGCCGACCGCATGGTGGGTGATGACCGGCGCTTCGCGTTTCTGGAACTCAAGTGGGGAGAGCACGCGCTGGATTCCGGGATCAGCGCTCAGAAGCCGGGCATCCGGAAGCACGTCCGAGACCTCACCGCGTTCGTGGATTCGCCCGGCTTCGCCGACCTCAAGGAGTCGATGATCACGGTGTTCAACGACAAGCTGGAACTCGGGCTCCTGCCCCGAGCCGGACGAAGGCTCGTTTCGTTCTCGAGCAACATAGAGCCCCAATTCATCATCGTTCTCGCAAATCACGACCCCGCTAGCTCGAAGCTGCTCCATGAACTGGAATGCCTGAGCGCCGAAGGCGTTAGCGACAGCATCGAACTTCGCTTCGCAGTGGCGAACTACTTCGGGTACGCGCTCTTCGAGGAACGGCTCCAGTCACTCGAAGAAGTGCTGCTGCAGCTTCGTTCCGACCCCGTTCTCCGGCGAGCGCAGAAGTCGTTGGCCTAGCGAGCGAAGGATCCCACGATGCACACCAAGCGTCGCGCTTGCGAGCCGAGGTGGGACTCTTTCACCGGGTGGTCTTCGAACCGGGTAAAGAAGCCGCGAGCGCCTTCGTGGCGCGGAACACTCGAGTGGATCGAGGCGGTCAGATCCGCCGCTACTGCTGAGTACGAGGAACTCCTGCCGCAGATTGCGGTGTGGGACGCCGCGCTCGCTGATCTCGGCGGCGACCCCTGCCGCCAAGCTTGGGCCGCGTTCCGGCCGCTCCGGCTCTCGCGCGAGGAGGATTGGTCCGACTGGCTCGCGTACCTGCTCGGGACCGATAAAGTCATGGCCATGGCTGCGCGTCTCTTCGGTCCCGACGGCGACTCGGCGCCCAAGGTCGTCGAAGTGCAACGCGAAGTACCAGTCGCGGGCGGCGAGCGACGCGCGGACCTGGTACTGCTTTGGACCAGTAACCGCGCATCGCACGTCGAGGTGAAGCTCTGGGACACTTGTTACGAAAAGACCGCTGAAACGGCGGCCGCATGCCGTCTGGAGTTCAAAAGGGGCACGGGATGGCGCGACTACGTCCTCTTGCCGGATGAGATGGAGAAGGTCTGGGCGGAGTCGCCGGGAACCGACGGAATGCGGGTAGTAACGTGGAGTTCAGTTGCCGTGCAGTTGCGACGCGCCCTCCGCCAAGCACGGCTGCCCGGGCAGTGGCGCGCTTTCGCTCGGGCGTACTGCGGCGCGATCGAGCAGAGGATCCTTGGCATCCCACCCTTGGCCGTATTCAAGATGCGACGTGCACCGGCCGCCATCTTCCGGTTTGGCCGCATATTGAGGGAGGCAGCCGATGGGCAGTGATGAGGCTTCCGACAGGTTTCTTTGCGAGGGCCTTTTCCGATACGCCGAAGCAAGAGCGACGGTCGTCAGCTTCGAGGAGGCTATCGAGGAGAAGGTTGTTGAGATAGTCACGCGCGCCGCATCGACCCTGGTAAAGGGCAAGAAGGTCATCATCGACGCACGTAACGTCTGCAACGGCGATGAGGGCGGCCGCGTTGCTTACACTCACTTCCGCGGGGAGTTCGCCGGTGATCCCGTCACCTGGGAGTTGGGTATCTGGTGGCAGCATCCGTCGGACGGAGACGAGGTCTGCGTTTACGCCGAGTGCTGGAAGGGGCCCAAGGAACTGACTCACGTCGTTTGGGCGAAGCCTCCGGACGATCCCACCCATCGTTGGACGCCCTACAAGGGCGGCCTCAACCTTTCGTTGACGCGGGACGAAGCCCTGGAAGATGTTTTTAAGCTTCTCGTCAGCGAGGTAGCGAAGCAGTCAGCACAGGGCGAGCGCTGAATCGAGCACATCACCTCCGCGATCCGGGGGGTTCGCGCGCCCTCCGGGCGCCGGACGCTGACTCCTACGCCAGTTCGCGTGTTCGCGTTCCTTGAAACTTCGGCTCCCGTGATTCCCACGTGCGCGGCGCGCAGTGCGTTAGGCACTGCTTCGGACCGCCGCGGTGGCGGAAGAGGCGCAGGAGCCTTTCAGAGGACTCGTCGTGGGCGTCGGCTTCGCTGCTCTCGCCGTGCTCGAGGATCACCTCGACATCGAAAGGAGTAGCGCCCATGCGTGTCGCGATGCCTCCCGGTCTTCACCCACTCGTGCGGAAGGCACTCCGAGCTCTCAAGCCCGACCCGCGCCTGTCGTACCGACCCGAGCTCGACGACAAGCTCCTTCGCACACCGCGAGGCTTCATCCAGATTGCGGTCGCGCGCGAACACACGGAACGCGCGGGCCGCCTCCTGGACACGTTCATCCGAACCGTAGAAGGCCCTGACGTCCGTGGACGCGTCTTCTTCGCCGACGACAAGACGATGCTCGAAGTAGACGGGGAGAAGTTCCGCTTCCGATTCAAGGAAGAGAACGCGACCACCCCGCACCGCCCCACGCCCGAGGAGCGACGAGAGATCGCGGCTCATCCGCACTTTCACTCCGTCCCGAAGGTCGACCATCAACCGACCAACCGCTTCGCGCTCGAGCTGTACGACCCGAACATCGGCTATCGCTACCGGGCGCGGCTCGCGGACCGCAAACGCGCGACACTGGAGCAAGCTCTCGCGGAAGTCCCGGCGCTGCTTCGCCGTCTCGTTCAAGAGAACCGAGACGCCGAGGTAGAGCGGGAGCGGCGGAAGCGCGAGTGGGACGAGCAGCTGCGGCGCGAGACGGAGGAGCGCGAGCGACTCGAGCGGGAGAAAGCGAGCCGCGCCGAGTACTCGCCGATGCTCACGCGTGGCGCGAAGCATCGCTACTCCGGGACTACGCCGCCGCGGTGCTTCAAACACGCGGACCAGACGACGAAGTGCAACAGCGCTGGGCTACGTGGGCGCGCTCCGTCGCTGACGAGATGGACCCGCTCATCCGAAGCGGCAGCGTGCAGGAATGCGACTCCTAGCGAATGGTGTGATTCGACTTCCCGCTCGGACGAAACCCTCTTGGGTCATGCAGCCCCATGTCCCGTCTGACAGTCACACGTTATACATTCGGATCGTGCAGCCCGCCAGGCGCGGCGCCCGGCGGCTGCGGGTGGCATGGTCACCACCGCAGGAGATCCGCCATGACGTACGAGGAACTGCTCACCTTCACCGGGCCGCAGCCACTCTGGACGGTGTCGAGGCTGGCCGAGGCGCTCGACGTGTCGACCGACTTCATTTACCAGGCGGTCCAGCGAGACGAGATCCCGCACATCCGGATGGGGACGAACATCCGGTTCCACTACAAGGACATCCTGGTCTGGGTCGCGAAGCACCGCATCGTGCCGCGACGGTAGGAGGAGCGCATGGCCTTCAAGCGCAAGGACTCCGAGTTCTACTGGATCTCGTACGTGAACCACCTCGGGAAGCGCGTCCGGGAGAGCACGGGGACGACGAAGAAGGCCAAGGCGGAGATGATCGAGCGTGCCCGCCGGGATCAGTTCGCGTTCCGCCGGCGCGGCATGGTCGACCCGCTGGTCGGGAGTGCGACCACGTTCGGCGAGCTCATCGACTTCTGGTGGAAGGACTACGGCAGCCGCCTCAAGTCCCCTACCATCAAGGGCTCGATCGAGAAGCACCTCCGGCCGGCGCTCGGCGAGCTTCCCCTGTCCAGCTTCACAGGGCTCGCCTTGGAGCAGCTCCTTCGGTCGAAGGCGACGGTGCTCAAGCCGCGGACGCGGAACCACCTGCGCGCCATCGTCCGCCGCATGTTCAGGGTCGGGGCGCGAGCTGGGCTCTGGGTGGGCGCGAACCCTATCGACGACGTCGCGATCGCCGAGGTCCCGAAGACGGTGGCGAGCTTCCTCGCGCTCGACGAGGTGGGCCCGTTCCTCTCGGCCTGCCACGGTCAGTACCGGCAGCTCTTCGCCACCGCACTCTTCACGGGCATGCGCGAGGGAGAGCTGTTCGGCCTCCGCAAGCAGGACGTGGACTGGAGCTCGAGCGAGATCACGGTCCGGAAGAGCTGGGACGGCGAGACCACCAAGTCGCGCCGCGAGCTCGTCATCCCGATCGCGAGGGACCTGACGCCCTACCTGCGCGCCGCGGTCGACTCATCCGACTCGATGCTGGTCTTCCCGAACCGGGACGGCCGGATGCACAGCCGCAACCTGCACGTGAACGAGCGGATCCGGACCGCCCTCAAGGCCGCCGGCATCATCGTCGGCTACGACCACAAGTGCCGGCGCTGCGGGTTCAAGGTCCGCCGCACCTCGAGCGCGGTGACGAAGTGCCCGGAGTGCGGCTTCGCCCTCTGGGTCTCGCCGGTCCCGAAGGACATCAGCATCCACAAGCTCCGGCACACGACCGGCACCCTGCTCTCGAAGGCGGGCGTCCCGATCCAGATCATCCAGAAGGTGCTCGGGCACGCCGACATCAAGGTGACGGAGGGGCACTACCTCCACCACGACACGCGCGACACCAGGAAGGCGCTCGACGAGCACCTCCGGTTCGCCGGCCTCCCGCCTCCAGCGTCTGCCGTGCCAGTCACGTTTCAGGCACAGAAGCCGAAAATCGGGAAAAACGAAGGCCGCGACACCGACGGTTTCCCGTGGGACGTCGCGGCCTTCGATGAGTCGGGGAGACAGGATTTGAACCTGCGACCCCTTGGTCCCGAACCAAGTGCTCTACCAGGCTGAGCCACTCCCCGATGATGCGCTCCGTCGGACGGATTCCAGGCCCCGGGAAGACCTCGGACCGACGTAAGGCGGCGTAGATACTGGAGTGCCGAGAGGGTGTCAAGGGGGAAGCGCGGGCCGGCTCGGCCCGCCGCTCCCGCTAGAAAACCGTCACCTCCGCGGACTCCGTCTTGCCGTCGAGCCGGGCCTCGATGCGCACGGTTCCGGCGCGCTTCGCGGAGAGCTTTCCGGGCGCCGCAGGGTCGAATTCGACGATCGTCGGGTCGGCGCTCGACCACGTCGCGCGGCTCGACACGTCAAGCGACGCGCCGTCCGCGAAACGGGCGGTCGCGCGGAACCGGTAGCTCGAGCCGACGGGTACCGTGGGCGCGACGCCCGCGAGCTCCAGGCGATCGAGGGGGGAGCTCGACACCGTCATGGGCAAGGGCCACACCTGCAGCCCGGAGGCAGCGGTGACGATCGCGGTGCCCGGGGCGACCGCTTCGACGACCCCGGGCGCGACCACCTTCACCACCGCCGGGTTCGACGAGGCCCACGCCAGCGTCTTCTCGAGCTCGGCGAAGCCCACATTCTCGTAGGTGTTGAGGTACAGGCGCTCGTACGGGTGGAGCCCGAGGGGCCCGCTGTCCGGCGCGAACAGCCCGAACTCGCCGACGGTGTGCGTGACGTTCACGATCGCCGTCGCCGTCTGCCCGCCCCACGTGGCGGTGACGACCGCGCTCCCGAGCTTCTGGCCGGTGATGGTGCCGTAGGAGCCGGAGTACGTCGCCGTGGCGACGTCCGCGGGCGACACGGTGATCTGCGCGCCGGTCGCGGTGACGGTGCCGCCGCTCGAGAGCGTCGCGCGGAGCTGCATCGTCAGGCTTCCGCCCACGGGGAGCTCGTAGGTCGGAGGATCGAAGCGCAGGCTCACCGCCGCCGGCTCCGCTGCGGCGCCGACCACCGGGACGCTGTCCGTCCCGACGAAACCGCTCCAGCTCGCGTCGAGCGTCGCCATCCCCTCGGCGATCGCCTGCAGGTCGGGCGCCGTGCCCGGCGTCCACGTGAGCGACGCGACGGCGGGAGTCGAGCACGCCCAGGTCGAGAGCTTGGTCACGTCCACGTAGTCGCCGCTGTCGAGCTCCAGGAAGGCGCCCGGCGCCGTCTTGTCGCCCACCGTGAGCTGGTACGGGAGCGCCACGAAGAGGGCCTTCGGCGCCGCCGGCACGACGGTGCCCTGCGCCACGACCGTCACGTCGTCGAGGCGCGCGCGGAGCTCGACCGAGCCGAGCTTCCGCGCGACCACCGTCGACCCGCGCACCTCGAGGACCGACGGATCGCTCGACTCGAAGGTCGCGAACGACGTCGCCGAGGCGGTGCTGGTCGCGAGCGGCACGGCCAGGCGGAGCGCCGCCGAGCCACCGAGCGGGACCGTGACCGGCGCGAGCTCGAGGGGCGCCGTGGGCGTCACGACCGAGAGCTGCGTCGACGCCTGCATCGGCAGGCCCGACGGACTCGTCGTGGCGGCCCGCACGTAGACGCTGCCGGCGGCGAGCGCATGGACCCGGCCCGGGTTCGCGGGATCGTCGAACGCGGCGACCGCGGGCGACTCGCTCGTCCACGTCACCTCGCCCTGCACCGGGACTTCCACGTTCCAGCCGCCGACCGAGTACACGTACATGGCCCGGAGCTGTCCGGTGTGCCCCACCGGCAGCTTGTCCCCGTACGCGACCGCGGGGCGGATGACGAGCCCGCCGAACTGGGACGGCTCGCGCACGACCGTCGCGGTCGCGGAGCCGAAGACGTCGCCGATCGCGGCGGTGATCTCGCCCGTGCCGGGGCTCGACGACCAGAAGCTGCCGCCGTTCACCGAGCCGATGACGCGGTCGCAGCGCCAGGTGACGAGGGTCGTCGCGTCGGTGGTGCGGCCGTCGGCGAGGCGGGCCGTCGCGCTCAGCTGGCGGGTGACGCCCGACGGCACGAGGAGCGACGCCGGGGAGATGGTGATCGAGGCGAGCGGCCCGAGCACCGTCACCGTCTTCGTCGCCGTCATCCCGCCGAAGGACGCGGACAGCGTCGTGCTCCCGGAGCCGACCACCGTGGCGGTGCCCTTCGTGCCGGGCGCGTTCGAGATGGCGATCACCGCCGGGTCGCTCGAGGACCACTCGGCGTAGCTCGACACGTCCTCCGTCTCGACGACGTACTTCCCCTGCACGCGGGTCTGCGCCTTCACCCTCCAGCTCACGCCCGCCGGCACCGACGCGGGAGCGTCGAGGGCGAACGACAGCGGCGCGGTCACCTGGACGCTCGCCGTGGCGGAGAGCCCCGCGTAGCGCGCCTCCAGGGTGGTCGTCCCGAGGCCCACGGCCCGGACGACGGTATCGCCCCACCATCCCTTCTCCACGATGCCGACGGCCGGATCGACGACCGAGAACGTCGCCGCGCTCGAGACGTCGTAGCTCGAGCCATTCGCGTAGCTCAGCGTCACGTTGGGCGGTGGCCAGGTGTAGTCGCCGAGGCCCATGGCGATGGCGGTCGTGTCGATCGCGAGCCCTGTCGGCGCGTCGCCGGTGACGGTCACGGCCGCGCGCCCGACTGCGCCTCCGTAGCTCGCGCTCACGACGGCGACCCCGCCCGCGACCATCGTTGCGACTCCGCCCGCGGCCACGGTCACGACGCTCGAGTCGGAGGACCAGGTCGCGAGCGCGGTCACGTCGGCGGTGGTGCCGTCCGCGTGGAGCGCGGTGGCGCGGAGCGGGTAGCCGATGCCGACCGGCAGCGGCGAGGGCACCGGCTGGACGAGGACGAAGATCACGGAGTCGGAGGCGACGGTGAGCTCCGCCGAGGCGGTCTTGCCGCCGAAGGAGGCCGTGATCGTCGCCGCGCCGGCCGCGAGCGCGTCGAGGCGCCCCGCGGTCTGGGCGACGCTCGACACCGCGGCCGTCGCCGGCGCGCTCGAGGACCAGTCCGCGAGGAGCGTCACGTCGCGCAGGCCCCCGTTCGAGTAGACGGCGAACACGCGCACGTCGAGCGCGTCGCCCGCGGCGAGGGTGAACGTCGGGGGCACGCCGAGGAGGAGCGACGCGAGCGACGCCGCCTCCACGGTGACGTGCGCCTGCGCGGAGAACCCGGCGTAGGTGGCGCGCACGTCCGTGCCGCCGACCTTCACGCCCGAGACGACGCCGCGCGAGACCGTGGCGACGAGCGGATCGGCGCTCGTCCACACGGCGGCCGCGGTCACGTCGATCTCCGTCCCGCCGTCGGTGATGCCGAGGCAGCGGAGCGAGGCGGACTGGCCCGCGGAGATCACCGCGCTGACGGGATCCATCCGCACGGAGACGAACGTCGGCGTGTCCACGGTGACGAGCGCCGTCCCCTGGATGGGCCCGATCGCGGCGGTGATGGTCGCGGTCCCCGCGGTGATCCCCGTCACGACGCCCGCCGACACCTGCGCGATGCCGCCGTTCAGCGAGGTCCAGCTCGCCTCGGCGGTCACGTCGCGCTTGCTGCCGTCGTCGTAGGCGCCGGTCGCGGTGAGCTTCACCGTCGCGCCCGCCACGGTCACCGCCGTCGCCGGCGTCACCGCGATGGAGACGAGGGTCGCCGCCGGCTTCGCGCCGCCGCCACCGCTGCCGCCGCTGCACGCCGCCGCGAGCACGGCCGCGAGGCCGAGCGCCGAGATCCGCCGCATGTTCCCCTCCCCGCGCCGGCAACGGCGCGCGTCCCGGCGTTCACGCTGGGATACGGCGCGCGAGGGTACACAGCGGGTCAACGAGCGGCAAGGCTGCGACCGCACCTACATCAGAACCGTCCTGCCACCCCCGCCGAGAACCCGCCACCCTCGAGCCGCGCCACCATCGGCGCCGCCATCGCCCCCTCGGCGCGCGCGGCGGCCGCCTCGTCCAGCTCCTCGTCCCAGCCGCGCGAGAGGTACGCCCCCGCGGCGAGCCCGACGGCCATCCCGGCGAGGCCCGCCGCGCCGATCGCGTGACCGTTCTCCGCGTTCGCGAACGCCGGCACCGAAACGCCGGCGAGCGTGCCGAGGAGCCCGCCCGCGTCGATGAGGAGTGACCGGCCGCGGCTCATCTCGACGCGCCGCGCGACGAGCGCCATCGCGAGAAGGCCGGCGTCGGTGGTGGCGAGCAGCACGCCCTGGGCGGTCGTGTCGCTCGCGTCGTCCAGGATCGCGAGCGTGAGCCCGCCCGTCACGAGCCCCCAGATGCCGCCGCTGTTCGTGAGCGCCACGGCGCCCGAGGACGGGCTCCGGTCGCGCGTCAGGAGCACCGTGGTGCCGAGCGCGGCGAGACCCGTGCCGAGCGTCGCGCCCACCACCCCCTTCCCGTCCGCGTCAGCGAGCGCGGCGATGAGGCCGCCGTTGAACGTCCCCCAGCTCGTGGCGGACTCGATCGCCTGGGCGCGGCCCTCGGGCATCGCAGCATGGCGGGTGGGCAGGATCGCGAGCGTGAGCCCGCCGACGCCGCCGGCGATGGCGAGCGCGAGGTAGGCGCGGCCGTCGTCGGCCTCCGCGAGGAGCCCGGTCGCGACGCCGGTCCAGATGCCGTAGGTCGTGCCGAAGAACGCGAGCTCGGCGCGGCCGCTCCGGTCCAGACGGGCGGGACGCCGGCGCTCGAGGCGCGGCTCCTGGAGCTCGAAGTGGCCGCGAGCGGCGAGCGCGCGGCTCACCTCGGCGAGCGTGCGCGCGCGGTCGGCGAGCGGGCCGGCGCCGGGGGTGGCCGCCACCGCGTCGAACGCGCGCGCGGCCTCCTCGAGCTTGCCGTCGAGGAGCAGCGCCATGGCGGCGTCGTAGCGGGCCGAAGGGTCCGTCCCTTGGGCTTCGACAGGCTCGGTCCGAGCGGCCGGGGCCGGTTGCGCGACCGGCCGGGCGGGCTGGGCCGGCTGCGCGGCCACGGGCACGACCGGCTGAGCCAGCCGGGCGGCCACGAGCTGGACCCGCTGCCCGGACTGGACGGGCTGCGCGGCGGCGAGGAGGACGGCGGCGGCGAGCGTCAGCATTGCGGCGGCTCCGTCGCTCCCGGTGAAGGGTCCTGGGAGCAGCCGGAGCCTACCGCATGGGCGGCGCGGCGCGAGTTCGCGTGAACGCGTGACGCGGTCGTGCCGCTACCGCACGCACACCGCCTCGACCTCTGCGACCTCCTTCGGCACCGCGGCGGTCAGGTTCTCGTGGCCCTCGGGCGTCACGAGCACGTCGTCCTCGATGCGGATGCCGACGCCGCGCATCTCCTTCGGCGCGCTCTCGTCGTCCGCGGCGACGTAGATGCCCGGCTCGATGGTGAGCACCATTCCCGGCACCAGCGCCCGCGGCTTGCCGTCCACGTAGTAGTCGCCGACGTCGTGCACGTCCATGCCGAGCCAGTGGCTGGTCCGGTGCATGTAGTACTTGCGGAACGCCTTGTCGGCGATCCGCTCGTCGGCGCTGCCCTGCAACAGGCCCAGCGAGATGAAGCCCTCGGTGAGCTTCCGCACCGCGAGGTCGTGGATCGCGTCGAGGTTCGTGCCCGGCTTCACCGCCTCGATGGCCTGCTTCTGCACGTCGAGGCAGAGCTCGTAGAGCTCGCGCTGCGCCTTCGTGAACTCGCCCGACACCGGGAACGTGCGCGTCACGTCCGCCGTGTAGAGCTCGTACTCGCCGCCCGCGTCCACCAGGCACACGTCGCCGTCCTTCAGGAGCTCGGGGCCGGCGCGGTAGTGGAGGATGGTCGAGTTCGCGCCGGCGGCCACGATCGTCCCGTAGCCGGGGCCCGACCCGCCGCGGCGGCGGAACGCGTACTCGATCTCCGCCTGCACCTGGTGCTCGCGCCGGCCGGGCTGCCCGTCGCGCATGGCCGCCATGTGCGCCTCGGCGGTGATCTCGGCGGCCTTGCGGAGCCGCCGGAGCTCGTCCGGCCCCTTCACGAGGCGCTGCTCGTGGAGGATGCGGCCGGGGTCCACGATGGCGCGCGGCGGGCGCTTGCCGAGGCGCGCGCCCTTCCGCAGCTCGTTGAGGACGCGCGCGAGCCGCGCGTCCCACGGCGCATCCTGGCCGACGCGGAACCAGAGCGTCTCCGCGCCCTCGACGAGCGCCGGCAGCCTCGCCTCCAGCTCCGCGACCGGGTACGCCTCGTCGGCGCCGTACTGCTCCTTCGCGCCCTCGATCCCGGCGCGGCGGCCGTTCCAGATCTCCTTCTCGCGGTCGCGCGGCCGCACGAACAGGACGAGCTTCGCCTCGCCCGCAGGCGACGCCACGAGGACCGCGCAGCCCTCCGGCTCGTCGAGGCCGACGAGGTAGTGGTAGTCGCTGTCCTGGCGGAAGAGGTACTCGGTGTCCGCGTTCCGGAGCTTCTCTTCGGCGGCCGGGAGGAGCATCACGCCGCCCCCCTGGCGCGCCATCTGCGCGGCGGCCGCCCGGCGGCGCTCGGCGAAGGTCGAGTTGGAGTCCATGCCCGCCCATATAGCGCACTCCCGCCGGGAGCGCGGGCGCGCCGCCGTCGCGGGGCGGGAGGGCCTCGCCGGGGGCGACGGGCCGTGCCGGAAGGTGGCCTCGACCGCGTAGCGGCCGCGCTCGGCCGGCCTCGGGCCCGCGCGCGCTCGGGGCGCAAAATCGAACGTGATTCCCGGACGATGAAGCGGGCTACTTCCCCGGCCAGCGCGTCCCCGACCACTCCTCGAACGCGGCTCGCTGCGCCTCGCTCGCAGCCTCCACCGGCTCGAGCCAGACGGTGTCCTCGGGCCACGGGGCGAGCGGCACGGTCACCTCGACGAGCTCGTCCCGCCGGAACACGGTGAGGCGGAGCGAGCCGCCCGGCCCCCTCTCGCCGAGCCGGTCCCACAGCGCGGCGCGGTCCAGCCGGAACCCGCCCTCTGCGACGAGCTCGTCCTCGGCGTAGAGGCCGGCCCGGTGCGCCGGGCTCCCCTCCTGCACCGACGCCACCGCGAGCTTCGGCCCCTGGGCGAGCTCGAAGCCGGCCCAGCCGGGCGCGGGACGCTCGTCGCCGTTCTTCGGAGGCGTGCCGCCCTTGTCGTCGAGCCCCTGGGCCGCGCGGCGCCGGAGCCGCAGGCCCACGAGCTCGAGGTCGAGGTCGAGCGGCTCCGTGCCGCGCACCTGGCGATCGAAGAAGCGCCGCGCCGCGTCCGCGCCGAGGAGCTCCGCCGCCGCCTGCTCGACGCCGTCCTCCGGCAGGCCGCGCCCCTCGTGACGCGCGTAGAGCGCGCGCAGGAGCGCGTCGAGCGACGACCCCGCCCGGCGCAGCGCGAGGTCGAGCGCGAGCGCGACGAGCTCGCCCTTCAGGTAGTAGGAGATGGCGCTGTTCCCGCTGTTCTCGTCCGGCCGGTAGTGCTTCACCCACGCGAGGAAGCTCGCCTCCTGGACGCTCATCTTCCTCGCGCCGGGCGTGCGCTCGAGCTGGGTGAGCGCGCGGCCGAGGTTCCGGAGATACCGCCCCGCGTCGAGGAGGCCGGCGCGCGCGAGCGCGAGCCCCTCGTAGTAGGACGTGGCGCCCTCGAACCACCACAGGAGCCGCGTGTACTGCTCGCGCCCGTAGTCGAACGGCACGAGCGCCGCGGGCCGCATGCGCTTCACGTTCCAGAGGTGGAAGAACTCGTGCGCGAAGAGGCCCAGCGTCTCCTCGTACGCGTCGCGCGGGAAGAACTGCATCCGGCCCACGTTGAGCGTCGTCGAGCTCGCGTGCTCGAGGCCGCCGCGCCGCTTCTCGGTGAGGTGCAGGATGAACAGGTAGCGCTCGTAGGGGAGCCCACCCATGAGCCCCCCGAGCGTCTCGACGATCCGCCGGGTGTCCTCCGCGAGCTTCGCCTCCTCGACGTTCCCCCGCCCCCAGATGGCGATCTCGTGCGGCTTGCCGAGCGCGGTGAACGGCACGACGCGGTGGCGGCCGATCTCCACCGGGGAGTCGGCGAGCTCGTCGTAGTCACGTGCGGTGAACGTCGTCGGCCCGCCGGGGAGCGCCGTCGCGATCGACCAGCCCTCCGGCGGCGCGATCTCGAGGACCTGCGGCTCGCGCTCGCGCCCCGGCGCGTAGAGGAACACCGCCGCGCCGTTCAGGTAGCCGTGCGTCCCGTCCAGGTGGCAGGTCCGCACCGTGAGCTCGTTCGCGTAGACCCGATAGCGCACCACCACCCGCTCCGCCCCGCCCGCGTCCACGCGAAAGCGTTGCTTGTCGAGTCGCTCGATCGTGAGACGGCGGCCCTGGCCGTCGTCGGCCTCCACGCCCTCGAGGTGGCGCGCGAACTCGCGCACCAGGTAGCTGCCGGGCGTCCAGACCGGGAGCGCGAGCTCGGGCGTGGCGCCGGGCCGCTCGAGGATCGCCTCGACGTGGAAGAGATGGGAGTGCGGTTCGGGGAGCGAGAGCCGGTAGCGCATGCGGTCACAATCTAGCCGGGGATCAACCGCGTGCCCCGGAGTTCTGTTAGCCTCTCGGCCCCAGGGGGTTCTCGCAGTGTCGATGCTGAAGCTCCACCTCCTCGGGCGGTTCGAGGTGGTCCGCGCGGACGCGCCCATCCCCGCCCAGGCGTGGCGACGGCGGCGGCCGGCCGACCTGCTGAAGCTCGTCGCGCTCGCGCCGGGCCGCGCGCTGGGTCGCGACGCGGCCATCGAGGCGCTCTGGCCCGACAAGGACCCCGCGAGCGGCGCGAACAACCTTCACCGCGCGCTCTACGACCTCCGCCAGATCCTCGGCGGCCGCTGGGTGGACATCGAGCGCGGCCAGCTCGCGCTCCGGCCGGACGTCTGGGTGGACGTGGACGCGTTCGAGGAGGCGGCCGCCGCGGGCGGTCCCGAGCGCTGGGCGCAGGCTGTCGCGCTCTACCGCGGGGATCTCTCGCCGGAGGATCTCGACTCTCCGTGGCTGCAGGGGCGGCGCGCGGAGCTCCGGAGCCGCTTCGTGGACGTGGCGCTGCCGCTCGCGCGCGACGCCGCCGGGCGGGGAGACGCCGGCGCCGCCGTCCCGCTCCTCCGCCGCGTGCTCGAGGTGGATCCCGCCGCCGAGGAGGCGCACCGGCTCGTCATGCGCCTCCTCGCCGAGACCGGCCGGCGGGCGGAGGCGCTCCGCCAGTACGACGCGTGCGACAGCGCGCTGCGCGCCGCGGGGCGGTCCGGCGCGTCGGACGAGACCCGCGCGCTGTGGACCGCCATCCAGCGCGGCGAGGTCGGGCCGACCCAGGCGCGGCCGGCGCTCGACGGCGCGCGCCGCGCCGCCCGGCGGCTGCTCGGGACGACCGACCCGCCCCCGGTGCGCGGGCGCGGGCCGGTGGTGCTGCTCGTCGAGTCGCTGCTCGAGCAGGGCTCGGGGACGCTCATGCTCCTCGGGGAGCGCGGGGTCGGCAAGACGCGGCTCGCGGTGGAGGGCGCCCGGCTCGCCCAGGCCCGCGGGGCGGCGGTGCTGTGCGGCATCGCCACCGGCGGCGGCGCGCCGTACGGTCTCTTCGCCGACGCGTTCGCCGAGGAGGCCCGCGCGAACCCCGCCTTCGCGAGCCCGCTCGCGGGGGCGGCGCCCGGGCCGGGGATCGCCGGCGAGGAGGTGCGGCTCCGCATCTTCGAGGCGGTGGAGCAGGCGCTCGGGGCGGTCGCGGAGGGGCGCCCGATCTACCTCCTCCTCGACGACGTGCACGCGGCGGACGAGTCGTCGCTGAACGTCCTCCACCTCCTCGCCCGCGACGCGCGCGCGCTGAGGCTCATGATCGTCGCCACCTGCAACGAGGCGGCGATCCACGCCGGGACGCCCATCCAGATGGCGCTCGCGCACCTCGACTGCGCGCGCCTGGCGCGCGGCGTCCGCATCCCGCGCCTCGGGCTCGCCGCCACGCGGGAGCAGGTGGCGGACCTGCTCGGCGAGCCGCCGCCCGAGGCGACCGTCGCGCAGCTCTACCGGATCACGGACGGCTCGCCGCTCCTCACCGAGGAGGTCGTGCGGGCGCAGCGCGAGTCGGGCGGGCCGTCGCTCCCCACCGATCCCTCCGCGGCCATCCGCACCCGCGTCGAGCGGCTCGGCGCGCGCGCGGAGGCGCTGCTCGCCGCCGCGGCCGTGGCGGGGGCGCGCTTCGACTTCGAGCTCGTGCGGCCCGTCTCCGGCCTCACGGCGCACGAGGCGCTCACCGCGCTCGACGGCTGCCTCGAGGCGCGCCTCCTCGACGAGGACGGCGCGGGGTACCGCTTCCACCACGCGCTCGTGCGCGACGCCGTCTACGACGGCCTCTCCCCCGCGCGCCGCGCGGCGCTGCACGGCGCGCTCGCCGACGGGCTGGAGGCGGCGCTCCCCGCGGGCGGCGAGCTCCCCTCCGAGGCGCTCGCCTGGCACCGCCGCCGCGCCGGCGATCCCGACCGCGCCGTCGTCCACCTCGTCGCCGCCGGCCACCGCGCCGCGGCGCGCGCCGGGCTCCGCGAGGCGCTCGCCTTCTACACCGAGGCGCTCGACCTGCTCGAGCGCTCCGGCGCGGACGGGCCGCAGGAGCTCGAGCTCCTCGACGCGGTCGGCCGCGTCCAGCTCGGCCTCGGCGAGCTCGCCGGCGCGGCGCGCTCCTTCTCCGGCGCGGCCCACCTCGAGGACGGCGGCGGCTTCCGCCCCAGCCCCGAGCAGCGGGCCCGCGCCCACCGCCTCGCGGCGATCTCGCTCGCCTCCGCGGGCCTGCTCCGCGCGGCGAACGCCGAGCTCGAGGACGGCCTCCACGCGGTGGACGCGCAGGGCGAGGAGGCGGCGGCGCTCCTGCACGTGCGCGCGCAGCTCTTCTGGCACGAGCGCCGCCCCGCCGACGCGCTCGCGGCCGCCCAGGGGTGCCTCGAGCGCGCCAGCGACACGGGCGACGCGGACCTCGCCGCCCGCGCCGCCGACCTCGTGGCCCTCGCCCGCGCGACGCTCGGCGACCCGCTGCGCCCGCCCGACGACGCGACCGGCGACAGCGCGCGCTCCTCCCGCCAGGACCTCGCCCCGGAGCACCCCGTCCCGCTCCATCTCGTCCTCTGGGATCGCGACCTGCTCTGCGACGCGACGGCCGGCGAGGTGGGCCACGCGGCCGCGCTCCTCGCGCAGCGCGCCCGCCAGCGCGGGGCCGCAGGCTCCGTCGCGGCCGGCCGTCACGGCGAGGGCGTCGCCGCGCTCGCCGGGGGAGACCTCGACCTCGCCGAGGCCGCCCTGCGCGACGCGCTCGAGCGCCACCGCGCGGGTGGCTCGGCCATCGGCGAGGCGCTCGCCCTCGAGCGGCTCGCCTGCCTCCTCACGCTGCGCGGCCGCCTGGACGAGGCGCTCGCCCTCGTGGACCTCGGGATCGTGGTCGCGGAGCGCGCGGGGCTCCGCCGCCACGCCCTCACGCGGCTCCACGCGACCGAGGCCCGCAACCGCCTCGCCGCGGGTGCGCTGTACGCGGCGGAGGACGCCGTGCGGGAGGCGAGCGAGACGGCGGCGCGCCACGGCGACTGCGCCGCGTGCGACGCGGTGTTCCGGCCCGAGGCGGTGCGCGTCGCGCTCGCGCGCGGGCGGCTCGGGGAGGCCGAGGCGGAGGCCGAGGCGCTCGAGGAGATCGCGCGGCAGCGCGGCGGCCGGGTGCTCGTCGCGACCGCCCGGCTCACCCGCGCCCGCGTCCTCGCGGCGCACGGACGCACGGACGACGCCCTCGCGGCGCTCGCCAACGCGCGCGCGGGCTTCCTCGCCGCGGGGCACCGGCACGAGGCGGGCCGCACCGTCCGGCTCGAGGCGCGGCTGCGTGGGGCCGGCTGGGCCATGCCCGACGAGCTGCGCGCGCTCGACGCGCTCGTCCAGGTCGACGCGGACGCCTGAGAGGACGGCCTCGGGCGGCCCGGAGCGCACGGGCGAGCGGCGGCGGCCCCGCACGCCGGGATCCCGGTGACGCGCGACGCGGGCCCGGCGGGCGCCGGCCGGGCCTCACCCCGCCCCGCCTCGTCCCTGGCGCACCGCTCGCCCTCCCCCTAAGCTCTCGCGCCCATGGATCCCTACGGGCTTCGCCGCGTGGTCTCGCCCAGGGGCGCGCTCCCCCAGCGCGCCGACGTCCTCGATCCCACCCTCCCGCTCGGCGAGGACGAGCTCTCCATCGAGGTCGAGGCGCTCAACGTGGACGCCGCGAGCTTCCGGCAGATCGAGGGCGCGGTGGGGCGCGACCCGGAGCGCATCGCGGCCGAGGTGCTGCGCATCGTGGGTGCGCGCGGGAAGCTCCAGAACCCGGTCACCGGCTCGGGCGGCATGCTCATCGGCCGCGTGCGCGCGGTGGGGCCGCGCCACCCGGCCGCCGCGTCGCTCCGTCCGGGCGACCGCGTCGCGACGCTCGTGTCGCTCTCCCTCACGCCGCTGCGGCTCGATCGGATCCGCGCCGTCCGGCCGGAGATCGACCGCGTCGAGTGCGACGGCGAGGCGATCCTGTTCGCGAGCGGGCTTTGGGCCCGGCTGCCGGCCGATCTTCCCGAGACGCTCGCCCTCGCGGCGCTCGACGTGTGCGGGGCCCCGGCGCTCGCCGCGCGCCTCGTCCGGCCCGGCGCGCGGGTCCTCGTGCTCGGCGCGGGCAAGTCGGGCCTGCTCGTCGCGGCGCACGCCCGCGAGCTCCTCCCCGGCACGGGCGGCGAGGTGGTGGCGGCCGATCGCTCCGAGGCGGCGCTCGCTGCCATCCGCGGCGCGGGCGCGTGCGACCGGACGATCGCCCTCGACGCCACCGACGCCGTCGCCGCGCTCGCCGCGGTCGAGGCCGCGGGCGGACCGTTCGACCTCGTCGTGAACTGCGCGAGCGTCGCGGGCACCGAGATGGCCTCCATCCTCGCGGTGAAGGACGGCGGCACGGTGCTCTTCTTCTCGATGGCGACGAGCTTCACCGCCGCCGCGCTCGGCGCCGAGGGCGTCGGCAAGGACGCGACGCTCCTCATAGGGAACGGCTACGTGCCCGGCCACGCCGAGCTCACGCTCGACCTGCTCCGCCGGAACGCGAAGCTCCGCGCGCTCTTCGAGGAGCGGTACGCGCGCTGAAGGTCGGGCGAGGTCGGACCCCGACGGCGTCCATCGGCCCGTCGAAGCTCCCGGAGGAGACCCGCGGCCGACGCCGACACCCACCTCCGCCGCCGTCCGGCGCACCTCCGCCTCGGCGTCGGTCGGGTCCGGGCGAGCCCATCCTTGTGGAGCCCGCCCGCCCGTTCTACTCTCGGGAAATGCCGCTCCTCGCCGGGCTCGTGGCCGCCCTGCTCGCTGCCACGCCCGCGCTTGCGCCCGCGTCGCCGCCGCCGGCCCCGCGTTCCGCCGAGTCGATCGAGGCGCGTGCAGGCGAGATCCTCGCGCGCGGCGACGTCCAGACGTCCCTCCCGTCCGAGTGGAAGCCGGTCGAGCTGCCCGACCTCCTCGCGACCGTGCTGCGGGTGCTCGTCTTCGCGGGGATCGCGCTGCTCGCGGCGCTCGCCGGCACCTGGCTCTTCCGGCGGCTCCGCGCGCGCTCCCGGGATCCCGAGGTCGAGGGTGGGTCCGGGACGGAGGCGGGCCCGGAGCCGATCCCCATCCCGTCCGCCGAGGCCGCCGCCGCGGCGGGCCGGTACGGCGAGGCGATCCACGCGCTGCTGCTCGACACGCTCGCGGCCCTCTCGCGCGCGGCGCGCCTCGCGCCGTCGCTCACCTCGCGCGAGATCGTGGGGCGCGTCCGGCTGGCGCCCCCTGCGCGCGAGGCGCTCGCAGGCCTCGTGACCGCGGTGGAGCTCTCTCACTTCGGCGGCGCGGTGCCGGGCGAGGCGGACTACCGCGCCTGCCTCGACCGGTTCCACGTCTTCCTCCAGAGCTACCGGGGCACGACGTGAGCGGGCCCTTCTCCCGCCGCGGCGCCACGTGGCTCGCCCTCGCCGCGACCGCCTCGCTCGCCGCCGCCGCCTTCCTGGGCGTCTTCGGGGACGAGCTCTCCGAGCCGCCGTCCGTCGCGCCCGGCGCGTACAGCCGGTCCGCCATCGGCCACCGCGCGTTCGTCACGCTCCTCCGCGAGCTCGGGATCCCGACGCTCGTCTCGCGCCACCGGACCGCGGACAAGGCCGCCGACGGCGCGCTGGTCGTCCTCGCCGAGCCGGCGCTCGAGCCGGCCGGCGAGAGGGGCCGGCGGACCGTGACCCTGGAGGAGATCGCCTCGGACGCCTCGCGGCTGCTCGTCGTGCTCCCGAAGCGGTCCGGGTTCCCCGATCCCCACCGGCCGCGCTGGCTCGGCGGCGCGAGCCTCCTGCCGCTCGCGGAGGTCCGGCGTGCCCTCGAGGTCCTCGAGCTCGACGCCGAGGTGGTCCGGCCGAGGCAGCTCACCGCCGCGTCCTGCGGGACGCTGCCGGCGGGGGCCGTGCTGGACGCCCCGCAGCTCCTGCGCTCCGACGCGCTCGTGCCCCTCGTCTCCTATGCGGAGGGCATGCTCGCCGGCGAGGTCGTGGACGAGGAGACGGGCCGCCGGATCGTGGTGCTCGCCGACCCGGACGTCCTCGCCAACCACGGCCTCGGGCGGGGCGAGAACGCGGCCCTCGCGCTGCGGCTCGTCGAGCGCCTCGGCGGAGGCGAGGTGCCCGTGGTGATCGACGAGACGCTGCATGGGCTGGACCTCCAGCCGTCCGTGGCCCGCGAGCTGTTCAGGTTTCCTCTCGTCCTCGCCACGGCGCAGGCGGCGCTCCTCGCGGCGCTCGCCGTCTGGGCCGGGCTCGTGCGCTTCGGCCGGCCGCGCCCGCCCGACGCGCTCCTCGCGCCCGGCAAGGCGTTCCTCGTCGAGAACACGGCGGCCCTGCTCCGCCACGGCGGGCACGTCGCGCACGTGCTCGGCGCGTACCTGCGCGCGGCGAAGGACGAGGTGGCGCGGAGGTCGCGGGCGCCCGGCGACCGGGCCGAGGCCCAGGACGCCTGGATCGCGCGGCTCGCCGCGGCGCGCGGCCGGAGCGACGCGCTCGCCCGGGCCGAGGCGCGCGTCCGCGCGCTCGAGGGGCGGGGGCGCGGGGCGGAGGAGGACGCGCTGCGGACGGCGCTGGAGATCCACACCTGGCGGGAGGAGATGACGCATGGAGCTGACGGCGATTCGAGACGTGACCGAGCGACTCCGCGCTGAGGTCCACCGGGTGGTCCTGGGCCAGGACGCCGCCCTCGACCTCATGCTCGTGGCGCTGCTCTCCGACGGGCACGTCCTGCTCGAGGGCGTCCCGGGCACGGCGAAGACCTTGCTCGCCCGCGCCTTCGCGGCCGCGCTCGGCATCGGCTTCAACCGCATCCAGTTCACGCCGGATCTCATGCCCGGCGACGTCGTCGGCACGAACATCTTCAACTTCCAGACGAGCGCGTTCGTGCTGACGCGCGGCCCCGTGTTCACCGACGTGCTCGTGGCCGACGAGATCAACCGCACGCCTCCGAAGACGCAGGCGGCCTTGCTGCAGGCCATGCAGGAGCGGGCCGTCACCATCGACGGCACCACCCATTCGCTCTCGCCGGGCTTCATGGTGCTCGCGACGCAGAACCCGATCGAGCAGGAGGGGACCTATCCGCTCCCGGAGGCCCAGCTCGACCGCTTCCTCTTCAAGGTGAGCGTGGGCTACCCGTCGCGCGACGAGGAGCGCGCGATGGTGCGCGTGCACGGCCACCGTACGGCGACGCCGCCCATCTCGGAGTTCGCGATCTCCTCGGTCGCCTCGCTCGAGGACCTCGTCGCCATGCGCGCGGCGGTCGCCGCCATCCGCCTGTCGGACGAGATCGTCGACTACGTCGTGGACCTCGTGCGCGCGACGCGCGCGCGGGCGCAGCTCCTGTGCGGCGCCTCGCCGCGCGCCGCCAACATGCTCGCGACGGCCGCGCGGGCGCTGGCCGCCACGCAGGGGCGGGCGTTCGTCATCCCCGACGACGTGAAGGCCCTCGCGCGGCCCGTGCTCCGGCACCGCATCGTCCTCGCGCCGGGCGCCGAGATCGAGGGCTCCACGCCGGACGCCGCGGTCGCGAGCGTCCTCGAGGAGGTGGAGGCCCCCAGGTGATCCACCCGACCCGCCGCGCCCTCCTGCTCGTGGCCGCAGGCTTTCCGGTCGCGCTCCTGCCCGCGCTCGTGCACCCGCGCCTCTGGGGTGTCTGGCTCGTCGTGGCGGCCCTCACGCTCGCCGCCATCGGGGCCGACGCGATCCTGGCGCTGACGCCGGGGGCGCTCGCCGCGTCGATGGAGGTCCCCGAGTCGCTGTTCGTCGGCGAGGCGGGCGCCGCGCGCGTCGTCCTCTCGGCGGCGCGCGGGGCCGCGACGGTGGAGGTCCTCGCCGATCTGCACGCGGACCTCGACCCGCAGCCGCCGGCGGAGCTCCGCGTCCGCGCGGGCGAGCCGGCGGCGCTCGAGATCGCGCTCCGCGCCCGCCGGCGCGGCAGGCCCACCGTGGACGCGCTCTGGCTCCGCTGGCCGGGCCCGCTCGGCCTCGCCGCGCGGCGCAAGCGCGTCGCGATCGACCGCGCGGTGGCGGTGCTGCCGAACCTCCGCCCCGTCCGCGCCGCGGCCTTCCGCTACTTCGGCGCGCGGGAGCTCTCCGCCGGCGTGCAGGTCGAGCGGTTCCTGGGCGACGGCTCGGAGTTCGACGCGCTGCGCGAGTGGGTGCCCGGGCTCGACCCGCGGGCCATCAGCTGGAAGGCGACCGCGCGCCACCGCAAGCTCCTCGCCCAGGAGTTCCGCGCCGAGCGAAACCACCAGGTGGTCCTCGCGCTCGACACCGGTCACCTCATGGCCGAGCCGCTCGAGGGCGTGCCGCGCCTCGACCACGCCGTGACCTCGGCCCTCCTCCTCGGCTACGTGTCACTCCGCCTCGGCGACCGCGTGGGGCTCTACGGCTTCGATCGCGCGGCGCGCGCCTGGACGGAGCCGCAGGGCGGGCTGGGAGCGTTCTCGCGCCTGCAGGCCGCCTCCGCCGGCCTCGCCTACTCGACCGAGGAGACGAACTTCACCGTCGGCCTCGCCGAGCTGTCGGCGCGCCTGCGCCGTCGCTCGCTCGTCGTGGTGTTCACCGAGTTCGTGGACACCGTGACCGCGGAGCTCATGCTCGAGAACCTCTCCCGGCTGGCGCGCCGGCAGCTCGTGGTGTTCGTGTCGCTGCGCGACCCGGGCGTCGAGGGGCTCGCCGGCGCGGCCCCGCGGCGGCTCGGGGACGTCTACCGCGCCGTGGTCGCCTCGGAGCTCGTGCGCGAGCGGGAGCGCGTCCTCGCGCGCCTGCGCCGCATGGGCGTCCATTGCGTGGACGCGCCGCCCGCCGCCGTCTCGACGCGCCTCGTGAACCGCTACCTCGACATCAAGCGCCGGGAGCTCATCGCGTGACCGTCGTGCTGAAGAGCGCGGCGTTCCGCGCCGAGCGGGAGCCCTCGTGGCGCGAGCTCGAGGGCCTCCTGGATCGGGTCGAGCGCTACGGCCTGCCCGCCCTCGCCTCCTCCGAGATCGCGCGGCTGCCGGCGCTCTACCGCGCCGCGCTCTCCTCCCTCTCCGTCGCGCGCGCGATCTCCCTCGATCGCAACGTCCTCGACTACCTGGAGACGCTCTCGGCGCGGGCGTACCTCGTCGTCTACGGGACGCGGCGGCACCTCCGGGACGCGCTCCGGGACTTCTTCGTCCACAGATTTCCGGGCGCGGTCCGGGCCCACCGGCGCCACCTCGCGCTCGCGCTCGCCCTCATCGCGCTCGGCGCGGTGGTCGGTCACGCGCTGACGGCGCGCGACGCCGAGCGGTTCTACGCGTTCGTCGATCCCGCGATGGCGCAGGGGCGCGGGCCGACCTCCTCGACCGCCTCGCTCCGCGAGGCCCTGTACGCGCCGAGGGACGCCGCGCAGCTCCTCAAGACCTTCGCGATGTTCCTGTTCCAGCACAACGCGACCATCGGCCTGCTCGCGTTCGCGGTCGGGTTCGCGGGCGGCGTGCCGTCGGCGCTCCTGCTCTTCACGAACGGGCTCGTCCTCGGGGCGTTCGGCGCGCTCTACCGCTCGCGCGGCCTCGCGCTCGAGTTCTGGGGGTGGGTGCTGCCGCACGGCGTGACCGAGCTCTTCGCGGTGGCGCTCTGCGGTGCGGCGGGCCTCGCGCTCGGGCAGGCCGTGGTGTTCCCCGGCCGCGAGGAGCGGCTCGCCGGGCTCGCGCGCCGCGGGCGGGAGGCTGGCGTCCTCGCGGTCGGGGCCGTCGCCCTGTTCTTCGTCGCCGCCCTGGTGGAGGGGCTCTTCCGGCAGCTCGTCCACTCCGTCCCGATCCGCTACGGCGTCGCCGCCGCCACGTTCCTCTTCTGGACCGTCTACCTCGCTCGCGCAGGGAGGCGGGCGTGACCGCCGGCGGCGCGCGCACGCGCGAGGTCGTGACCCCCGACGGCGTGCCGCTGCGCTTCGCGATCGCGCTCGCGGGCGACCGCGCGGGTGCGTTCCTGCTCGACTACCTCCTCGTGCTCGCCGCGGTGCTCGTCTCGGTGCTCGCGATCTTCTTCCTGGTGGGGTGGGCGGGCGGTGCGGATCTCGCCCTGGCCGGCGCGCTGCTGGCGCTGTTCCTCGTCCGCACCTTCTACTTCACCTTCTTCGAGCTCTCGTGGCGCGGCCAGACACCGGGGAAGCGCAAGCTCGGGATCCGCGTCATCGACGCGCGCGGCGGTCCGCTCACGGCGGAGGCGATCATCACGCGGAACCTCACCCGCGAGCTGGAGGTGTTCCTGCCCATGACGGCGCTCGCCGGGCCCGACGCGGTCTACCCCGGCGCGCCGGCGGGCGTCGCCCTCGCGGCGCTCGCGTGGATGCTGCTGTTCGGGCTCCTGCCGCTCTTCAACCGCGATCGCCTCCGCGTGGGTGACCTCGTGGCGGGGACGATCGTCGTGCGCGCGCCCGACGCGCGATTGCTCGACGAGCTCGTCGCCGCGCCCGCGTCGCGAGCGGCGGACGGCTTCGCCTTCTCGCTGGAGCAGCTCGACGTGTACGGTGAGTACGAGCTGCACGTCCTCGAGGGGCTGCTCCGCGATGGGCCCGCCGCGCGCCCGGACGCGCTCGCGGCCGTCGCGGCGCGGATCCAGGAGAAGATCGGGTGGGACGCCCCGGCGCCGGACGACCGCGCGTTCCTGCGCGCCTACTACACGGCGCTGCGCGGCCGGCTCGAGCGGCGCCTCCTCCTGGGGAGGCGGCGGGCCCACAAGCTCGACCGCTCCTGAAAAAGGGCGGCGCGATCCGCGCGTCGCGGATCGCGCCCGCCGGCGGTCGGTGCTACCCGAAGACCTTCACGAGCGAGGCGGTGTCCACGCCCTCCTTCTCCGCGCGCAGGTCGTGGTACGCGACCGCGGGCGCGATCGCGCCGAGCGACCCGATGGCGAGGCTCACCACCGTGGAGATCACCATGCCAACGATGCCGGTGATCTGGCCGCCGAGCGCGGCGAGGGCCGGGAACACCAGGTTCACGAACGCGCTCACCCCCATGAACACCGCGAAGAACACCAGGAACGCGGCGAAGATGGCGAGGCGCCGGCCCTTCGTGAGCTGGAAGCTGCGCCTCACCGAGCCGAAGATCCCGTTGCGCTCGACGACGGCCACGGGCACCGACACGCTCACGGCCGTCAGCACGATGAGTCCCGGGACGATGAGCAGGACGAACCCGAGCACCGACGCGAGGTAGCAGATCACGCCCACGCCGAGCACGACAGGCGCGCGGCGCAGGCCCGCGCGGAGGAGATCCCCGAGCTGGACCGGCTGGCCGGCCAGGCTCTGGATCGCCCCGTAGGTGAGCGCCGCCATCTGGACGAGGAGGAGCGCCATCGCGACGAGCCAGACGACGGCGAACGCCCCCATGGCCCCCGAGATCGCCGCCGGGTCCACCTGCGCACCTGGCGTCCGGAAGAAGAGGTTTCCGACGCCGAGCGCGACGGCGACCACCATCATCGGCACGTAGAC
Source organism: Anaeromyxobacter sp. SG64 (assembly GCF_022690745.1). Taxonomy (NCBI): domain Bacteria; kingdom Pseudomonadati; phylum Myxococcota; class Myxococcia; order Myxococcales; family Anaeromyxobacteraceae; genus Anaeromyxobacter; species Anaeromyxobacter sp. SG64. The sequence continues at coordinate 95,406 of NZ_JALCZB010000005.1, forward strand.
GACGAGCGCGAGGACGAAGAATTTGCCGAGGTTGCTCCACCAGATCGAGAACGAGCGCGAGAGCAGGTTGCCGACGGTGAAGCGCCGCTCCGCGCCGACGGCGAGCGGTGCGGGCGGCGGCGCTGCGGGGATCGTTGCGGGAAGGTTCATCTCGTGACCTCCAGGAGAGAGGCGGCGAGCATAGTTTGCACCACCCGTGACGTCGAGGATCCACCGTGTGTGCGGGCTTCGCCCACAGCTTTTCGCCGCGCCGCGTTGTGCCGGAGTCTCTCGACCCGCGGGGCGCGGAGCGAGCGGACGTGACCCGGCTTCCGGGCAGCGCTCGAGCCCGACGCTCGACGAGCACACGCCCGTCAGATCTCGAAATCCGGCTTCGAATCGTGAACGAGCTCCAGCTCCGCGTACACCCGACGCCGCAGCTCGTCGAACTCGGGGCTCGTCCGGGAACGGGGGCGCGGCAGCGGCACGGGGATGACGGTCTTCACCCGTCCTGGGTTCGTCGCCATCACGAGGATGCGATCGGCGAGGAACACGGACTCCTCGATGTCGTGGGTCACGCAGATGATGGTCTTCCGCTTCTCTTCCCAGATCCGCGCCAGCTCCTCCTGGAGCTTGATGCGGGTGATCGCGTCCAGCGCGCCGAACGGCTCGTCCATGAGGATGCACTCGGGATCCACGGCGAGCGCGCGCGCCAGCGCGATGCGCTGCTGCATGCCGCCCGAGAGCTCGTGCGGATGATGCTCGGCGAACGAGGACAGGCCGACGAGGTCGAGACACTGCATCGCTTGATCGCGGCGCTGGCGCCGGGGAACCCCGGACACCTCGAGCCCGTACTCGACGTTGCGCAGCACGCTGCGCCAGGGGAACAGGCCGTAGCTCTGGAACAGGGTCACGACCCGGCGCTGCGGCCCGTCCACGATCGCGCCGTCGATCTCCACGGAGCCTCGTGACGGGAAGTCGAACCCCGCGAGGATGTTGAGGAGCGTGGACTTCCCGCAGCCGCTGGGGCCCACCAGGCACACGAGCTCGCCCCCCCGGATCTCGAGGTCGACCGCGGCCAGCGCGACCGTCGTCCCGCTCCGGGTCGCGAAGCGCTTCTCGACCGAGCGCAGCACGATGCGCGCCTGCTTCATGTCACGTCCCCGGGCGCCGGCACCGCGCCCCACGCCCGGTAGATGCGGCGCTCGGCGGCGCCGATGGCCTTGTCGAGCGCGAGCCCCACGACGCCGATGACGAGGACCGCGAAGAGGAGCAGGTCCGTCCGCAGGAAGTTGCGCGCATCCATGACGAGGAAGCCGAGGCCCGAGCGCGCCCCCAGCATCTCTCCGGCGACGAGGTAGACCCACGCCGCGCCGAGCGCGATGTGGAGCCCGACGGCCACTTGGGGGAAGGCCGCGGGCACGACCACCTTCAGCACGATGTCCCGCTCGCTCGACCCGAAGTTCCGGGCGATCCGCAGCAGGAGCGGATCGACCCGGCGCACCGCTGCGACCGTGCTGAGGAGCGCCGGGAAGAACGACGCGAGGAAGATGATGGCGATGGCGGGCACGTCTCCGATTCCGAGCCACAGCACGGCCAGGGGGAACCAGGCGATCGGCGACACCGGGCGCAAGAGCTGGACCACGGGGTCGAACGCCCGCCAGAGCCGCTCGCGCCAGCCGAAGACGAGCCCCAGCGTCACTCCGAGCGTCCCTGCGAGAGCGTAGGCGACGAGGAAGCGGGCCAGGCTCGCGCCGACGTGCACGAACAGCGTCCCGTCCGCCAGGATCTGGGCGCCGGCGCCCAGCACCGCGATGGGGCCGGGGAGCTGCTCGGCCGTCCACCGCCCGGACCACGCCGCCGCCTCCCAGGCGAGGACGAGCGCCGCGATCCCCGAGACCGGCACGAGCCAGCGATCGAGCGCGCGCGTCACCTGCGACGCCGTGACGGACGACGCGCGCCGGGAGGCGAGGGCCCGCAGGGCGATCGCGTCCGAGGCCTCGCCCTCGGCCGGCCTGGCGGGCTGCGGCGACGGACCCGGGTCCGCGGCGTACGGTGGGGCGCCCATGCTCACCTCGCGTAGGCGTGCCTGGCGAACCGGTCGTCCAGGAACGCCCCCAGCTCCACCCGCGAGGTCGCGATGTCGAACCTGAGCATGTCCGCCTGCGTGACTTCCAGGTCATTCAGCTCCGGCAGGAGGTTGTCGTAGGTCACGCGGTCATGCGGATGCGTCAGGACGTGGCGGATGATCTCCGGCTTCTGTCCGAGGTACCGCGTCGACAGCTCCGCGGCCTCGTCCCGGTGCTCACCCACGAACCGGCCCGCCGCGACGAGCCCGTCGACGAGCTCCTGGACGACCTGTGCGTGCGCCGCGATGAGGTCCTCTCGGACGAGGAGCGCGCAGCAGACGTGGTTCGGCCAGACGTCCTTCGACAGCGTGAGGACCTTCCCGACGTTTTGCAGCTCGGCCTGGGCCCCGAACGGCTCAGCGACGATGAACCCGCCGATGCGGTCCGTCGCGAGCGCCTGGACCATCTCCGGCGGCGGCATCTCCACGATCTGCACGTCGCGGCCCGCCTCGAGCCCCTCGCCGGCGAGGATCCGCCGCAGCAGGATGTGGTGCGTCGAGAACCGGCTCGGGATCGCGATCGTCTTCCCTTTCAGATCCGCGATCGACGAGACCGCACCGCCCGCCTTCACCGTCAGCGCGCTGCCGTTGCGATGCCCGAGCAGCACGAGCTTCACCGGGACCCCCTTTGCGCGGAGGGTCAGCCCGATGGGCGTGAGGGCGAACGCAGCCTCGACCCGGCCGCCCTTCACCGCCTCCGCCAGCTCGGGCCAGCTCGCGAACTTGACGGGCTCCAGGGTGAACGTCCTGAAGCTCGTCCTCGCGCCCGCGATCACGGTCAGGTGATCCGTGAGCGGCAGGTACCCCAGCCGGACGGTGGGCTTCGAGCTCGACTGGCTGCGGCATGCGGGGACGAGGGCGCCGCACGCCACGGCGGCGCCGCCTGTCCCGACGAGCTTCAGGAGGTCCCTTCGCGTGATCGGTCGCATGCTCATTGCCCCATGGAGTGTTGGCCAGCCCAGCCGAGCGCGAGGCGCTTGCGGCGGAGGTGCATCCGGACGAGCTGCGCGCCGAGCCGCGGCTCGGGCTCCGTGTAGATCTTGGCGCCCACGAGCTTCAAGACGCCTTCGGTCCCGGCCAGGAAGTCGATGACGTCGTTGCTGCCGCGCTCCAGCTCGCCCGGCTCGCCCGGCTTCGGGCGCGGGATGGCGGGTGGAATGGGGCCCGGGAAGCCGACCAGATTGCTCACGCCGTGCACGAGGAACGTGAGCCCCTGCCCCACCGTCTTCTCGTTCCCCGGCTCGGGCCCGATGAACATGAACGGGAGGTCCTTCACCGCGACGCCGGCCGCGCGCGAAACCTCGGCGAAGAGGCGGAGCGTCCGCGTGTTGTCGACGCACCCGCCCACCGCCAGCACGGGCGGGATGCCGAGCTGACGGCAAAGGCGCCCGAGGCCGGGGCCCGCCTGGCCCGCGGCGTCCGGTCCGCAGAGGCCGTCGTTGAGGAGCGCGTGGGCGCAGCACCCCGTCGTGAGGAGGAGCACGTCGGAGCGAATGAGCTCGCGCGCGAGCGTCACGTGGTTGTGCTCGTACGGCACCTTGGGCGTGTTGCAGCCGACGATGGTGGCGATGCCCTTGAGCGTCCCGCTCCGGAGGAGCTCGACGATGCGCTCCGCGCCGCCGAGCGTGTCGAGGATGTTCTCGTAGCTCCACCCGACCTGGGCGGCGGTGGTGACCTGCGGGATGTGGATCTTCGAGCGGTCGCGCCTCGCGAAGGCTTCGACGGCCGCGCGGGCCACCCGCTCGGCGTCCGCCTGGAGCTGCTCCGGCTCCTCGGGATCGAACGGGACGTGGAGCGCTCCGGGGATCCGGTTCGACTTGCAGGTCGTGATGATCTGCGTCCCGAAGCAGTCGGCCAGGATCTTCGCCCCGGGGATGACGCACTGCATGTCCACGACCACCGCGTCGACGGCGCCGGTCCCGAGCACGAGCTCCTGGCCGCCGATGTTCGTGACGGTCGAGACGCCGTGTCGCGCGAGCAGCTCCTCGCCCGAGCAGCAGAGCCCGCCCACCACGATCCCCGCCGCGCCGGCCGCGCTCGCGAGCTGCTGGATCTCCGGGCTCCGGAGCTTCTCCAGGATCACCTCGACCATCACCGGAGAGTGGCCGTGCATGAGCACGTTCACGTGGTCGGCCTTCAGGATCCCGTAGTTCACGGTCGTGATCCGCTGCTGCGGCAGGCCGAACAGCATCTCGGTCGCGAACGAGGACCCGAAGAGCGTGCTGTAGCAGTAGGCCAGCGCGGCCCGCAGCTCCTGCGCGGCGAGCGCCGTCCAGTCCGTGCAGCCGCCGAGCGTGGTCATGTGGAGCGCTTCCATGACCTCGTAGGAAGCGCTGCGGGGGAGGATGCCGAGCCCCCTCCACGTCTCCTGCCGCTCCGGCGGGGCGAACGCTTCGAGGGTTCGAAGGGGGGACGCGTCGAGCCTGCCGAGATCCTCGAGGAGGATCCGGGTCACCTCGCGCGCCACGTCCGCGATCGGCCGGCCTTCGGCCGGGACGCCGAAGCGGCCCGCCAGCTCGAGCACGCGCGCCTCGCCCTTGATCGCGAGGTGTGCCTTGCCGTCCGCGGCGGCGAGCACCGAGAACATCGCCTCGTGCGCGTGACGCCCGTGCGCCGAGAGCCCGGCGACGAGCGCGCGCATCACGTTGCCGATGACCATCGCGTTCTGGTCCTTGCCGCAGATGCCGCGCTCGGCGCGCGGGCCGATCCGGCACGGCCCCCACTGGCACATCCGGCAGCATCGACCGGTGAGGCCGAACGTGCACTGCGGCTTCTGCTGCTCGAACCGGTCGAAGAGCGTCTCGACCCCGAGCGCCTCGAGCCGCTGCAGGAGCTCGCGGGACGCGGGGTTCGGCGTCGACGCGACGTGCTCGGCCTTGTCCGGCACCTCGACGTTGAGGACGGGCAGGTGCTGCTTCATGAGAAGACCCTCGTCGACAGGTAGCGCTCGCCGGTGTCGGGCAGGAGGACGACGACGAGCTTCCCTTCGTTCTCGCGCCGCCGTGCGACCTCGATCGCGGCGTGCGCGGCCGCGCCCGCCGAGATCCCGACGAGCAGGCCCTCCTCGCGCGCCAGCCGCTGCGTCACCGCGAAGGCCTGCTCCGTGGAGACGCGAACGATCTCGTCGATGACGTCGACGTTGAGTACCTCGGGGATGAACCCTGCCCCGATCCCCTGCAGGTGGTGCGGTCCCGGCATGCCGCCCGAGAGCACCGGCGAGTCGTCGGGCTCCACGGCGACGATGCGCACGCCCTCCTTGCGCGCCTTGAGCACCTCGCCCACTCCCGTGATCGTGCCGCCGGTGCCCACCCCCGACACGAAGACGTCCACGCCGCCGTCCGTGTCGTCCCAGATCTCGACCGCCGTGGTGCGCCGATGTGCGGCGGCGTTCGCGGGGTTCGCGAACTGCTGGGGTACGAAGGCGTCGGCGTTCTCGCGCGCAAGCTCGGCCGCCTTGCGCACTGCGCCACGCATCCCTTGCGCACCCGGCGTGAGCACCAGCTCCGCGCCATAGGCGGCGAGCAGCTTCCTGCGCTCGACGCTCATCGTCTCCGGCATCGTGAGGATCAGCCGATAGCCCCGGGCCGCGGACACCAGCGCCAGGCCGATCCCGGTGTTGCCCGACGTCGGCTCGATGAGCGTGGTGCGCCCCGGAGCGATGCGCCCCTCGCGCTCTGCGGCGAGGATCATCTCGAGGGCGACGCGATCCTTGACGCTCCCGCCCGGATTGAACGACTCGAGCTTTGCGGCGACCGCCGCGACCTGACCGGGCTGCGGCTTCAGGCGCAGCAACGGGGTTCGCCCCACGAGGGCGAGGATGTCGTCGTGGATCATGCGCGCAAACTTAGCGGAGGAACTTCCGTTATCTCGGCCACGTCCGTCATGGTAGCAAAACGTCTGCCACGCCGGATGGGGACGCGCTCTGAGGGGGCCGGTGCGCGGTGCGGCCCGCCGCGGCGACGGTCAGGCCGGGAGCGTGCGCAGGGCCGCGTCCAGGTCGGCGATCAGATCCGCGGGCTCCTCGATCCCGACGGAGAGCCGGATCACGCCATCGGTGATGCCGGCGCGCTGGCGGGCCTCGGGCGACATGGACGCGTGCGTCATCGACGCGGGGTGCGCGACCAGGCTCTCCACGCCGCCCAGGCTCTCCGCGAGCGTGAACCAGCGCAGGGTCCTCAGCACGTGGTCGACACGATCACGCCGGCCGTCGGCCAGCTCGAAGCTCACCATGCCGCCGAAGCCGGTCTGCTGCTGCCGCGCGAGCGCGTGCTGCGGGTGGCTCGCGAGCCCCGGATAGTGCACCTTCGCGACCGCTGGGTGCGCGGCGAGGAAATCGGCGACGGCCCGGCCCCCGGCCTCGTGCGCGCGCATGCGGAGCTGCAGCGTCTTGAGGCCGCGCAGGACGAGGAAGCAATCGTGCGGACTCTGCGACGTGCCTAGCAGGTTGTTGACGCTCTGGATCCGCTGGACCAGCAGGTTCTTGCCGGGCGCGGCCACGACCGCGCCGCCCACCACGTCGCTGTGTCCGTTCAGGTACTTCGTCGTGGAGTGGACCACGAGATCGGCGCCGCGCCGGAACGGCTGCTGGGAGGCCGGCGAGAGGAACGTGTTGTCGACGACGGTGAGCGCGTCGTGGCGTCGCGCGAGCGCGGCGACCGCGGCGACGTCGGTCAGGCGCAGGAGCGGATTCGAGGGGGTCTCGATCCAGACCATGCGCGTGTTCGGCCGGAAGGCGGCGGCGACCGCGTCGAGGTCGGCGAGGTCGAGGTACGTGACCTCGAGACCGTAGGCGGCCTTCGCGTGCTCCAGTGCGCGGAAGGTGCCTCCGTAGCAGTCCACGGTGCAGAGGAGATGGCTGCCGTGCGGGAGGAGGTTCAGCGCGACGATCACCGCGCTCATGCCCGTGCTCGTACAGGTGGCGCCCGAGCCGCCCTCCAGGACCGCGAGCGCCTCCTCCAGCGCCGCGCGCGTCGGGTTGCCGCTGCGCGTGTAGTCGTAGCCGGCGTTCGTGCACACGTCGCGGAACGCGAACGTGGACGACTGGTAGATCGGCGGCATCACCGCGCCGTACGTGGGATCGGGCTGCACGCCGGCATGGACGCACTGCGTGCCCAGGCGAGCGCCGGGCACGAGCGCGGCGCGCCCCGCCCAGCCGGCCTTCGCAGGCGACCCCGGCGGCACGATGGTGAAGTGGTACGCGGGGTTCCCGGGGATGTTCGGGTCCAGATGAGCTTCGTCGGACATGCAACCTCCCCGCGCCGCTGCGATCGAGCAGTGCGTAGCGTTTGCGGATGTACCTGGGCCAGGGTCCTGCGGCAGCGGCGACATCCGTCATACCGGATGGACGTCTCGGATGCAAGATGGGGTGCCGCCCTGCTCGTGCCGGCCGATCGTCATCCCGTACCCATCCTCACGCATCGGAGAGCGGTCTCTCCGAAGCGGCGGCATGGATGAGTGGTGGCGTGTGGCTCGCTTGTCCCATGAAGAGGGCCGAACTGGTACGGTTGGTTACGCCATGGTTACGCGCGACGCGCGAGGTGGCGTAGGTGCTCCTGGGGCCGTGGCGGAACTGGCAGACGCGGCGGACTTAAAATCCGCTGCCGCGGAAGCGGCGTCCCGGTTCGATCCCGGGCGGCCCTACTCTCCCATCCTTGGTCGAGCCGTCGCGCGACGCGCGCTCGCGTCGCGCTACTGCTCGATGGCCCCGACGTCCGCCAGCCCGCCGCTGCGCGTCGCCCCCGTCTGGTCGGTCGGCTCGCGCAGGTACGTCTGGGTCACCCGCTCGACGGTGAGGGACACGTTGCCGAGCGGCCCGGTCACGAACGTTCCCCAGAAGTCGTCACCGAGGCGGACCATCCCGAGCCTGTCGCCGATCGCGACGTCGAGATCGCGCCAGAACTTGATCCAGGGCGCGTTCCGCGGGTCGGAAGGCCAGGTGACGGGGTGCTCGTACCAGGTGGTCCCGGTCAGGTCCCCGAACCCGCTCCCGAAGTCGCTGCCCAGCTCGGACCCGTACTCCTGTCTGAGCTGCAGGATCACGTGGTTCAGGAAGTCGTCCGTCGGGACACCGTAGCCCGTGTATCGGCCGTTCACGTAGGTGAGCGGGTACGGGGCGGCCGGGATCTTGTCGGCGGCCGCCGTGCCCGGCGGGTACCAGAGGAGCGCAGGCCCGCCGGCGTCCGTGCCGGCGGACACGATCGACTCATGGAAGCGCGCCCCTGCGACGTCGAGCGCGGCGCCGAGCGCGACGCCCTCCTGATCGCCCAGCTTCGGCCAGCGCCTCCGGTTCAGGTGCCCCCAGGCCGGCACCGGGACCAGGATCTGGCTGAAGTCGATCCGCCCCACGACGTTGTAGCCAGCGCTGCGGAAGTCGAGGATCGAGCCCGGGAACCAGTCCTCGGCGACACCGTTGAGCGTGTTCCCCACGACGATCGAGTTCTGCAGCCACACGTACTCGACGGTGTGCGCGTTCCCGATGGTGGCAGCCACGCCTCCGCCGCCGACGTTCGGCCTGCCGCTGAAGATCGCGGCCGGGCCGTCGACAGCGTTCTCGGCGATGGTGCTCGCGACGACCGAGAGCGATCCGCCGCCCATGTACACGCCGCCGCCACGGTAGTAATACTGCCCGTCCTGGGGCAGGGCGTCGTTGTCCTCCACCAGGTTCCTCGCCACCGTGCTGTTCTTGATCTCCATCGTGGCGAGGTTGTTCGGCCCGCCGGAGAGGGTGAAGAGGCCGCCGCCGTACGCGTGCTGGGCACGGACGAGATTGCCGCTGACCGTGCAGCGGTCGAGGAACGTGTTGTTGCCGCGCCCCGACGTGCTGTCGGCTCCGCCGACCGAGTAGACGCCGCCTCCCGCGGCCCCGTATCCGATCGCCGCGTTCCCGCTCACGACGACGCCGCGCAGGACGAGGCCGTTGGCGTAGATCCCGCCGCCGTAGCTGCCGCGGTCACGGGAGGCCTGGGTGTCGCCCACGACCGTGTTGCCCGCGATCGTGCACCGCTCGAGCGTGGCGGTGCCCCACACCGCCAGGCCGCCGCCCCTGGCCAGCGTGAACGGTTGGGTGGAGCCGGAGATGGGTTCGGCAACCGAGGAACCCGACGAGATCATGACGTTGTTCATCGCCAGGTTGCCGTAGACCGCGAGCACGCGCGCGTGGCTGGTGTCGCCGCCGTTCCAGCGCAGGGTGATGCCGTTCGGCAGCATCGAGGCGTCGATGACGACGTCCTTGCGCGCGTACAGCGCCGAGCGCCCATAGTCGCGCTCCTGGTATCCGGAGAACGCGCCCGCCGCGTACACCTCGCCCTTCAGCACCGTGTGCTCGTCCCCCACGATCGACAGCAGGATCGTCCCGCCGTCGAGCGAGCGGTCGAACGTGATCCGCTCGCCCGAGGCGGCGGCCGCGAGCGCCGACCTCAGCGTCACCGCGCGGCCCGTCGGGCTCGCCACGTCCTCGAGACTATTGACGACGAGTGACCCGCTCGGCTGCGCGGCGTAGGTCGCCGTGAGCGCGACGCCGGAGTAGGCCTTGTCCGCGTCGAGCACCACGTACCAGGCCCCGGCGGAGGGGTTGGGGATCGTGCACGACTCGTCGTTGGTCCTCGCCGCGCTCCGGCAGTCGTACGTCCTCGTGGTGGGCACCCAGCCCTGACGGACGTACAGGTTGGCGTTCCCCGTCCCTCCCGCCGTGGAGACCACGAGGGAGCTCTGACCGGCGGGCACGCCGATCGCGAAGCAGGGCTGCTCACCTTGCGCCGCCGAGAGCCCCGTCGAGGCGACGCCTTCCTGGAGCGGGGTACAGGTCGCGCCCTCGTGCGCGGCGACGAGGGTCGCGCCGGAGAACGCGGTCCGCGCGTAGAGCATCACGAACCAGGTGCCGGGCGCGGGGTCGGCGATCGTGCACCTGTCGCCGCCGGTCCTCGCGCTGCTCCGGCAGTCGTACTCCCTGAGCGTCGGCATTGCGCCGAACCGGACGTAGAGATCGGCGTTGCCGGTCAGCTGGGTCACGTCCACTGTCAGTGATCGCTGGCCGGCGGGCACGGTGAGGCCGAAGCAGCGCTGCTGGCCTTGCGCCGCCCAGAGGTGGGTGATCGGCACTCCGTCCTGGAGCTGGACACACGTGCTCAGGCTCGTGAGCTCCTGCGCGGCGGTGTGGGAGCTGCCGTGCGCGACCGTCGCAGCCGCGACGACCGCGAAGACGATCCGGATCGCGTGTGCGTGCATGGTCCCCTCGTCACGCCTGCAATGGCGCGAATTGCTCACGCGCACTCTAAGCGTGTCGCGCGAATACCAGCCTCGACCACTGCGGGGCTGCGGCACGCAGGCGGCGCGCGCGGCCGGAGAGCGAGTGCCCGGGCCAGGGCATGAGCGTTGTCGGCGCAGGCAGGGTCGCAAGCGCGTCCTGCGGGCGCACCCGCAGGTCATAGGAGCCACGGGTCACACGATGATTCGCGCCGAGCCTCGCGAATCGGGGCGCATCCTCGTCCCGTCACTCGAGCCGCATCGCGTCGAGAGATGAGGAGGCGGACATGAAACGGTTGGTCTCGATCACGACGGCGCTGCTCGTCGGTCTGGCTCCGGCGGCGGCGGTCGCCTATTCGAATCAGTACTTCACGTGGATGAACGGCGCCGGTCTCGAGCAGGGTCCGGTGGTGCAGGGCGTGACGCAGACGTTCGTGATCAGAAACCTGGAGGACGGAACGCCGGCCTACCCGCCGGGTTACAGCGTGGAAAACTGGTACAGCGCCTTCACCGGCCCCTATCCCGATGCATCAGGCACCTGCGGCGTCACCGAACCTTCCTTCAGCGTCAACTCCATCGTCGTCAACACCTGGGAGCAGACGTTCTCCGAGGAGGGTTACTACACGGTGTGCCTGCATCTGGTGCACGCGACCGCCCCCGAGATCTGGGACAACGCCGCTGTCTATGTGAGGCCGAACGAGGCTCCGCACGTCCAGGAGGTTCAGCTCGACCCTCGTCTTCCCGTCGTCGGTTACGAGACGAGCGCGGTTGCGTCGCTCTGGAGCAATGACGACGCGATCGCGTCGTGCACGGTCGACTACGGCGACGGCGGGGGCCCCGAGACTGGCGAGGTCCTGACCCTGTTCCCGACGCCCGACCCCACGCCCGAAATGCAGGCCCTCGGGAACGTAGACATCATCTGCCAGGGGCCCCCGCACACCTATGACGCGTCCGGGTCCTACACGGTGACCGTCGCAGCGACCGACGCCGGCGGCCTTCAGGGAACGGCTGAAACCTACGTGACGCCGTCAACCGAACCGTACATGTACGTCGCTTTCATCGACTTCTCTTACGGGGCCATCCGGTCCGGCCGCCTGTGGAACTACTCGGCGGAGGTGAACATCCGCCACTTCACCGGTGTGGACCTGAGCAGGGCGACCGTCACGGCCGAATGGCGGGTGTTGGATGGCCCGACGATGCTCACGCAGCGGGTCACGACCAATAGAGCGGGTATCGCGAAGTTCGCCCTGCGCGCGTTCCCGTACGGTGAGTACGACCTGTGCGTCACGAACGTCGAGAAGTCGGGCCTGACGTTCCGGTACGACGAGGGGTGGCCCCCGCTGTGCGCGAGCGATTACTCCAAACCGATGGAGTCGCCGTAGGCCGGGCGACGCCTGATCGCGCGCTGACCTGATCCGGCCGTCCAGCGGCCCCGGCGCTCCCGCACCGGGGCCGTTCCATCGGTTCAGCGCGGCGCTCGCGAGCGTGCCGAAGCTCGTCACACCGCGGCCGGACGCCTCGAGCGCGTGGGCCGGCGGGACGCCTCGCGAGGCGCGCGCCGCGGGTGCTATCGTTTCCGGATGCCGCTCGACCCGGACGTCCAAGACCAGCTGCGCCGCGTCCTCTCGTCGATGGAGCTTTTGCTCCCGAAGCCCATCGAGAAGATCGACTGGGGCAAGACCCACGCGGCGAACTGGAGGCGCCACTCGTTCGCCGGCTACCTCGAGGCCGTCTCGAGCGTCGAGGGGATCCAGCTCTCGGATTTGCTCGGCATCGAGGAGCAGAAGCGCGTCGTCGAGGCGAACACGCGCCAGTTCCTCGCCGGCTTCCCCGCGAACAACGTCCTGCTGTGGGGGACGCGCGGGACCGGGAAGTCGTCGCTCGTGCGCGCGCTCCTCCGCGCGTACGCGTCCGAGGGCCTGCGCATCATCCAGGTCGACAAGGACGACCTGGTGAGCCTCCCGGCCATCGTGGACGAGGTCGCCGGGCAGCCGTATCGCTTCCTCCTCTTCTCGGACGACGTCTCGTTCGAGGTGGGCGAGTCGAGCTACAAGATGCTGAAGAGCGCGCTCGACGGCTCCGTGTACGCGCCGCCCGAGAACGTCCTCATCTACGTCACCTCCAACCGGCGCCACCTCATCCCGGAGTTCGAGACGGACAACCTCGGGGCGCTGCTCGTCAAGAACGAGATCCACCACGGCGAGGCGGTCGAGGAGAAGATCTCGCTGTCGGGGCGGTTCGGCCTCTGGGTCGGGTTCCACGCCTTCTCGCAGGACGAGTACGTGGCCGTGGCGAGGCAGTGGGTCACGAAGCTCTGCGAGAGGGCGGGCGCCGAGCCGGCGTGGAATCGGCAGGCGGCGGAGGCGGCCGTCGCCTGGTCGAATCAGAAGGGCGATCGCAGCGGGCGCATCGCCTACCAGTTCGCGAGCGACTGGGTGGGCCAGAGCATGCTGCGCTCGCGCTAGCGGACGCCCGACCGGACATCCGACAGCACTGACGATCGGCGCGAGGCCCGCTCGCACGCCCGTCAACGACGCAGTGCGTCCCAGAAGTGGCGCGGGGAGAGATTCAGGGCGCTTCCCGGAACGATCGCTTCAGGCAACGCGTTTGCACCATCAGCGACCTCGCGAGGCCCGGGCCACGCCCTGCGACGTCCTCCGTGTCGATACGGCACGGTGGCGTGGCGGCGGGTTCACGGGCTCGGCGAGGGACACGAAGATGGCATTCATCCCGGCTCAGGCACACCCACTCATGTCCTCTCGCGCCCGCCGCATGCGGTCGCGCGGCGCCGTCCTCGTCGTCGAGGACGATCCCGACATCCGCGAGGCGCTCGCCGAGGCCCTCGGCGGCGAGGGCTACGACGTCGCGCTCGCCGAGAACGGGCAGGACGCGCTCGACGTGCTGCGCGACTGCCCGCGACCGGATGTCATCCTCCTCGACCTCCTCATGCCCGTCATGAGCGGGTGGCAGTTCCGCCAGGAGCAGCTCGCGGACCCAGCCCTGGCGGGCATCCCGGTGGTCGTCGTCTCTGCGTCGCCGCCTGGCGACGCGCAGCCGGACCGGTACCTGCCGAAGCCGTTCAGCATCGACGACCTGCTCTCGACGGTCGCCGAGCTCTCCGCGGACGCCGCCGAGCGGATCTGACCGCTCGGCGACGAGCGCGCGAGGCCTCACGCCCGCCGCGACGGCGCCCGGGCTGCCTCCGGCACGAGCTGGTGGAACAGGCTCGACTCCCGCTTGAAGAAGCCCTCGGTGTGGAACGACCACTCGAGCCCGAGCACCTCGAGGTCGAGGTGGTGCACGAGCTCGTGGAGGAGCGTTCGAAGGAACGTGCGGAACGCGACCACGCGCGCGTGGCGGGCGGTGCGCATCCAGACGCGGATGCAGGGCGGCTCGTCGGGATCGGGGGTGTAGAGGCCGTGCAGCTCGCCCCAGTCCGCGCTCGGCCGGACCGCGTGGATCTCGAGCTTCGGCGTGCGCGCGCCGAGCGCCCGGGAGATCCCCGCGCACAGCGCGAAGGCGGCGCGCGCCACCGCCTCGCCGTCGTCGCGCGCGAGAGCCTCCCGCAGCGACTCGACCTGCGGGTGCAGCGAGGCGACGCCCGGCACCGGGATGGCCGGGACCGCGTCGCTGGCGCGGTAGATCGCCTTCTCCCGCGGTGACAGGCGCGCGTAGTACGCGAACGGCACGGCGGCGGCGCGGGGCGCCCTCCCTCAGTTCCGGAACGTGGGCGGCCGGACGCTCACCCCGGCGATCTCCTCGCGGGCCGCGAAGCCTCCCTCGAGCGGGTGCCAGTGGCTCACGGCCGGCTCGCCGAACTGCCAGCAGAGGAACGCCGGCTCGCCCTCGACCACGGCGTAGAAGTCCACGAGCCCCGCCTCGACGTCCTTCACGAGGCAGCCCATGCCGTTCACGCGCTCGATGACGCGGGTGATCTCACCGGCCAGCCGCTCGAGCCGAGCGGCGTCCGCCTCCCTGCCCTCCGGGGGGCCGTCTCCCCGGAGGAGGGCCACCGCGACGTCGGCGCCGCCGAGCGACTCGACGAGCGGGCCGAGCTCGGCGCGGGCGGCCGCGAGGCGCCCGAAATCGAGCTCCAGCTCGGCCACGAGCGCGTTGGCCTCCTCGACGGTGAAGAAGCGCGGACCCTCGTCCATGGGCGGATTCCCAGACATCTCCGTGTTATAAGCGCGGGCCTGGCGGAGGCACCCGGAGTCCCATGCTCGAGACCGTATCCAAGGGGTTCAAGGCAGCGCGGAACAAGCTGAAGGGGCGGACGGAGATCACCCCCGAGGTGGTCGACGACGCGCTGCGCGACATCCGCGTCTCGCTGCTCGAGGCGGACGTCTCCTTCGAGGTCGTGAAGCGCTTCGTCGCGCGCGTGCGCGAGAAGGCCATCGGCGAGGTCGTCGAGACCAAGGTCAAGACGGAGAAGGGCGTCGTTCGGGTCACGCCCCAGGACCACTTCGTCAAGATCTGCCACGACGAGCTCGAGGCGCTCATGGGCCCGGTCGACACCTCGCTCCGCGACGCGGTGCGGGGGCGTCCGACCGGCGTGATGATGGTCGGCCTGCAGGGCTCCGGCAAGACGACCACCGCCGGCAAGATCGCGAACAAGCTCCTCAAGGAGGGGAAGAAGCCCCTCCTCGTCGCCGCCGACGTGTACCGCCCCGCCGCCGTCGATCAGCTCAAGGTCCTCGGCGAGCGCCTCGGCGTGCCGGTGTTCCACGAGCCGGGCGTGTCGCCGCCGGAGATGTGCCTGCACGCCTTCGAGGCGGCGCAGCGCGAGAAGGCGAACGTCGTCATCTACGACACCGCGGGCCGCCTCGCCGTCGACGAGGAGCTCATGGTGGAGCTCGAGGACATCAAGCGGAACGTCGCGCCGGAGAACATCCTCCTCGTCGCCGACGCCATGATCGGCCAGGACGCGGTGAAGACCGCCTCCGAGTTCGACCGCCGCCTCTCGCTCGACG
Source organism: Anaeromyxobacter sp. SG64 (assembly GCF_022690745.1). Classification (NCBI taxonomy): domain Bacteria; kingdom Pseudomonadati; phylum Myxococcota; class Myxococcia; order Myxococcales; family Anaeromyxobacteraceae; genus Anaeromyxobacter; species Anaeromyxobacter sp. SG64. The sequence continues at coordinate 110,724 of NZ_JALCZB010000005.1, forward strand.
GCTTCATCCTCACGAAGCTCGACGGCGACGCGCGCGGCGGCGCCGCGCTCTCCATCAAGGAGGTCACCGGCAAGCCCATCAAGTTCCTCGGCATGGGCGAGTCGCTCGACCGGCTCGAGGAGTTCCGCCCCGAGGGGCTCGCCTCCCGCATCCTCGGGTTCGGCGACATCGTCGGGCTCGTCAAGGACTTCGAGCAGCACGTCGACGAGGAGACGGCGGAGGCCGAGGCGCAGAAGATCCTCTCGGGCGACTTCACGCTCGAGGACTTCGTGAACCAGATCCGGCTCGTCCGGAAGATGGGTCCGCTCGGCGACTTGATGGAGAAGTTCCCGCTCTTCGGCGACCTGCCGGAGGGTTTCCAGTTCGACGACCAGGCGCTCACCAAGATCGTCGCCATGGTCGACTCGATGACGAAGGTCGAGCGCCAGCGCCCCGACGTCATCAACGACGCGCGCCTCAAGCGGATCGCGCGCGGCTCGGGGCGCGGAGAGAAGGAGGTCCGCGACCTCCTCAAGCAGTACAACTCCATGCGCGGGGTGATGAAGCAGATCGGCTCCGCCCCCGGCCTGCTCTCGCGCCTCCCCGGCGTGAAGCAGCTCATGAGCCTGCGCAAGCTGCAGGGCAAGGGCATGGAGGACGTGCTCGGCGCCGACGCGCAGGCGGTGGAGCGCGCGCTCTCGGGCGGGCTCGTGCCGGACGCGGCGATGGCGCAGCAGATGGGGCTGCCGAAGGGCTACACGCCGCCCATGTCCGCCGGCGCGATGGCGCGGGCGCGGCTCATGGGCTACGCGCCCGAGCCGATCGCGCTCGAGTCCAAGAAGGACCGAGACGCGCGCAACAAGAAGCGCAAGGCGGAGCGCCAGGCGCGCAAGAAGGCGCGCAAGCGCGGCCGCAAGTAAGGAGCGGGCGGTGGGAGACGCGAGCGACGGCGAGACCTCCGGCGCGCTCTCGAGCTTCCGCGCCCTCCCCTTCCGCCCTGCCGCCTGGGCGGGCGCGGTCTATCCCGACGACCCGATCGCGCTCCGCCGCGCGCTCGACGGCTGGCTCCGCGACGGGGTCGCGCCCCCGCCGTGCGAGCCCGTCCGCCTCCTCGTCGCCCCGCACATCGACTACCCGCGCGGCGCCGCCGGCTACGCCCGCGCGTACCGCGCGCTCGCCGCGACCGACGCCGACCTGTTCGTCGTCTTCGGCACGGCGCACGCGACCCCGCCGCACCTCTTCACCCTCACCCGCCTCGACTACGCCACGCCGCTCGGCGCGGTGGCGACCGATCGCGCGGCGGTGGAGGCCATCGCCGCCCGCCTCGGCGCGGAGGAGGTGCTCGCGGACGAGCTCTGCCACGCGGGCGAGCACTCGGTGGAGCTCCAGGTCGTGGTGCTGCGCCACCTCCTCCGCCGTCCGTTCACGGTCCTGCCGGTGCTCTGCTCGAGCATCTCCCACCTCGCCGCGCCCGCCGAGGCGACGCGCCCGTTCCTGGCGGCGCTCGCCCGCGCGACCTCCGGCCGGCGAGTCTGCTTCGTCGCCGCGGCCGATCTCGCCCACGTCGGCCCGCTCTACGGCGACCCGCGCCCGCCCACTGCGGAAGAGCTCGCGGCCCACGCCGCCGCCGACCGGCGCACCCTCTCGTACCTGGCTGCCGGAGACGCGGACGGGTTCCACCGCGACGCGGTCCGCGAGGACGCACGGCGGAGGCTCTGCGGGGTCGCCCCCATCTACGCGGCGCTGCGCGCGAGCGGGCGCGCCGCGCGGGTCCTCCACTACGCGCAGTGGACCGACGGGACGGACTCCGTGAGCTTCGCCGCCGCCGCCGGCTGAGGCGCCGGAGCGGGCGAGCGCCCGGGCGCCCCGCCGAGGGCACCCCGGTGAAAAGGCGCTGCCTCGGACGAGCGCGCCGGGTCGTTCGCACATAATGTCCTACTGCGTCTCGCGCGCGCCTCACGGCGGCGGGGACGCCCCGACACCTCGCGAGAGACCCCCGCCTCGATGCCGCCGCCCAGGATCCTCAACGTCAACGACCGTGCCGCCGCCCGCTATCTCGTCACCCGGATGCTCTCCGCCGTCGCCTTCGAGGTGGACGAGGCCGAGTCGGGGGAGGAAGCCCTCGCGGCCCTGGAGGCCACGCCGTTCGACGCCGTGGTGCTCGACGTGCGGCTCCCGGGGATCGACGGGTACGAGGTCTGCCGCCGGCTGAAGGGCTCCGAGGCCACCTCCTCCATCCCGGTGCTCCTCACCTCCGCCGCGCTGGTGGAGACCGGCGACCGGGTCCACGGGCTCGAGGCCGGCGCCGACGCCTACCTCGTCCAGCCGTTCGAGGCAGCCGAGCTCGTCGCGCTCCTGCGCGCGCTGCTCCGCACCCACGCCGCGGAGCGGCGGGCGCACGCCCTCGCGGGAGAGCTCGCCGAGGCGGTGCGGGTGCGCGACGAGTTCATGGCGGTCGCCTCGCACGAGCTCAAGACGCCGCTCACGAGCCTGCAGCTCCGGCTCGAGGCGCTCGGCCGCGAGCTCGAGGGCTGCGACGCTCGGCTCGCGGGGAAGCTCGACGCGGCGCTCCGCCAGACCGGAAGACTGGTCGGCCTCGTGGACGGCCTCCTCGACGTCTCGCGGATCGCCTCCGGACGCATGCGCCTCTCCCGCGAGGAGCTCGACCTCGCCCGGCTCTCGCGGGAGCTCGGCGCGCGCTTCGCGCCCGACGCGTCTCGCGCCGGCTGCGTCCTGTCCGTGGCCGCCCCCGCCCCGGTCGTCGGCCGGTTCGACCGGCTCCGCCTCGAGCAGCTCCTCACGAACCTGCTCTCGAACGCCCTCAAGTACGGCGCCGGCAAGCCCGTCCACGTCGACGTGACGGCGGCGGGGGGCGTCGCCCGCCTCGAGGTGCGCGACGAGGGCATCGGCATCGACCCCGGGGACGTCGACCGCGTCTTCGGCCGCTTCGAGCGGGCGGTCTCGCCGCGCAACTACGGCGGGCTCGGCCTGGGCCTCTTCATCGCGCGCCAGATCGCGGAGGCGCACGGGGGCGGCATCGCCCTCTACAGCCGGCCGGGCGAGGGAGCCCGGTTCACGGTCGAGCTCCCGCTCGAGGCCGAGGCCCTGCTCGAGTCGGGGACCTGAAGCCTCCCGCCGCTCCGCGACGGCGCGCGCCGGAGGGCTCGTCCCGACGCGGGCCTAGGGCTCGTCCTCGTCAGCCTCGTCGGCCGCGGCCGCCTCGCCATACTCGATGGCGCAGCGGGCGCAGAACTCGTTCGGCGGCGGCGCGGACGGCACCGCGATGGTCTTCCCCTCGGCCCCGCAGACCTGGCACCGGCCGGGCAGCTCCACCTCGCCGCGGTCCACCGGGCTCTCCTTCGTCGTCTCCCTCATCCCCCACCTCGCTTCCCCTTCTTCGGGACGACCAGCCCGCGCGAGAGCCGCCGCAGCACGCGATGGTGCTGCCGGCGCTTGTAGCGCTCGTGCGACGAGTCCCCCTCCTCGTTCCGCGCGGCGGTCGCCGCGTCCACCACCTGGAACTCGACGAGGGAGAACACGATCCGGCCGAGCTCGTCCGCCATGGGATCGAGCGGCGGCATGAGGTCGTCGATCCGGACCGGCAGGTCGACGACGAAGTTGAGCACCCGGAAGTCGCGGCCGCTGAACTCGTTGCGCTTGGCGGCGGGATCGCGCCGCTCGAGGTCCGCCGGGAGCTGCAGCTCCGCGGCGATCGCCGAGCCGCGCGGGTGGCTCGCGAGCAGCTCCTGGAAGCGGACCAGGCTGTTCTGCGTCTGGCCGGGCACCGCGTAGTTGAACGGGAACAGCGTCTGGGTGAGGTGCCACACGACCGGCGCGATCTGGTCGGTGCGCTCGGTCACGATCCGGTAGCGGACCCGGTCGAACACCTGCGCCGCGACGGACTCCTTCTTGGCGAGCAGCTTCGTGACGAGCGAGTCGCGCGACTTGGAGTTGCCGGCGAACTCGATCACGGGCAGGCCCGCCGCGCGCATCCGGTCCGCCTCGGCCATGATCCGCCGGTGCGCGCGCTGCGCGAGGTCGGACTCGCGGAGCGGCGTGCGGAACAGGAGCTCGCGCGCCTCGAGGTGGTGGATCACGTGCATCACCTTGAGCACGACGCACGCGATCCGCCGGAAGCGCCGGGGCTCGAGCGTCCCCGAGGCGAAGAGGAACAGGTCGCGGACGTCCTCGGGCTCGGCGACGGGCACCGCGACGCGGTAGCCGAACACGGAGCGGAGGTACTCGACGGCCTGGGCGAGGATGGCGCGCAGCCGCCGCACGTCGCGGATGTCCTCGTGGTCGAACTGGTTCAGGCGGAGGTAGCCCTCGACCTCCTCCCGATCACGGAAGTTGAGCCGCCGCCAGTCGATGACGGAGCCGCCGCGGAGGATCACGCGCAGCGCCTCGAGCTCGGCGATCCCCATCCGCTCGAGAGGTCGGTACCCGCCGGCCGGCACCGGCGCGAGCTTCGTGTGCAACGCCACCTCTCCTCGTCCTCGGGGTCCGCGGGACAGTGGCAGCGGCGCGCCCTCCGGTCAAGCCGACCCGGCGGGCCGTCCGATCGCCCGCCCGCTCGTTCGCGGTGGGCGGCGCGGCGTCGTGCCGCGGGGGCGCGCGACGCGCCGCCCGCGGCGACGGCCCGGGATCAGAACCGGAACGGGAAGGTGACCTCCTGGCCGGTCGTCGTGGAGCGCGGGAACTTGATGCTCTTCACGACGCCCGCGAGGCACTGGGCGAACTGACCGCTCGCGAACTCGGGCGTGAGGCACTTCACCTCGCGCACCGAGCCGTCCGCGTTGATGATCCAGCGCATCCTGAGCGTGCCGGTGGCCTCGGCGTCGCGCGCCTTCTGCTCAGACATGCAGCGCTGGAGACCGTCCATCCGCTGGGCGACCGACTCGTTGATCTGCGCGGAGCTCAGCTTCGCGGGCACCTCGCCGCCGGGGCGCGGGGGGACGTAGACGGACCGGCGGGCGGAGCCCGAGCCGCCGCCGAGCGCCTCGTCGAGCGCAGCGTCGTTCGACTCGAAGTCGAGGACGTCCTTCTTGCGGGCCGGAGCAGGTGCGGGCGCAGGGGTCGGCGCCGGGGGCGGCGGCGTCGCCTGGGCGACGCGCGTCTCGCGCGGCCGCGGCGCGGGCTCGCGCCGCACGGCGCGGGCGGGCTCCTCGCG
>NZ_JALCZB010000050.1:0-32214 GCF_022690745.1 Anaeromyxobacter sp. SG64
CGGCCGACCTCGCCGCCGCGCCGTTCGTGGGCGCCGCCCTCCAGGCGCACCTCACCCGGCTCGCCGCGGCGCTCGAGCCGGCCACCCCCGCGCCGGCCGGGGCCGCCTGCCCGGTCTGCGGCGGCGCTCCCGTGGCGAGCGTCGTCCTCGGCGACGCCCGCGTGCGCTACGTCGTGTGCGGCCTCTGCAGCGCCGAGTGGCACGTGCCGCGCGCGCAGTGCCCCGTCTGCCGCGAGGCGGGCGGGCTCTCGTACCTCGAGGTCGAGGGCGGCCCGCGCGGCGTCGCCGCCGAGGCCTGCGATCACTGCCACGCCTACCTGAAGGTCTTCGATCTCGCCGAGGCGCACAGCGCGGACGCGGTGGCAGACGACGCCGCGACGCTCGTGCTCGACCTCCTCACGGGCGAGCGCGGGTTCCTGCGGGCGGGCGCGAACCCGCTCGCGCCGGGAGGCGAGCGGGCCTGACGGGCCGGCCTGGACTCGCGCCGCGACGGTCCGGGGGAGCGGTCGCCCGCCGAGCGGGCGAGCGGCGCGCGCCGCCGGTCGTCATCTTTCCGGGAAGGGAGGAGAGGTCATGCAGCTCGGGACGATCGCGCTCGCGGCGGTGCTGCTTGCCGGGCCTGCGGCGGCGCAGGAGACGAAGTCGCAGGAGTCGCAGCAGAAGTCCGAGGCGAAGCAGCAGGAGCAGCAGGGAGAGGAGAAGGCGCAGGGAGCGAAGGGGGCGGACACGCAGGAGGCCGAGCCCAAGCACATGAAGGGGTACGGCTACGGCACGCCGTCCGGTGTGGAGGCGGGAGGCAGCGCGCGACAGGCGGGGGACGAGAAGCGCAAGACGCCGAAGACCCCGCAGCAGGAGGAGGGCGCGAGCGTGACGCAGCCGCACGCGCGCGCGGAGCAGGCGACCCTCAGCGGGGAGATCGTGAGCACCGGGAAGGACAGGCTCACGATCCAGGCGCCCGACGGGATGCGCGACATCCAGGTCACCGCCAGGACCGAGGTGCGGGGCGAAGGGCGCAAGAGCGTGGCGCAGCTGAAGCGCGGCGATCAGGTCCGCGTGTCGTTCGACCCGAAGGCCGGCGTCTCGGTCGCGAAGCGGATCGAGGTCCGCGCGAGCGGCGACGCCCGGAGCGGGAAGGGCGTGGACCTCACGCCTCCGCCGGGGAGCTCGACGCCGCCCGGCTCGACGACCACGCCGAGCGGGACGCCGTCGGCGCCGGCGCCGGGGGCCTCGACCCCGGGCGGCACGACCGCGCCGGGCGGCGAGGGGCGGAAGTAGGGACCCCGTCCTGCCGAGCAGGGATCCGCGAGGGGACGCGCCGCGTGCGGGTGCGTCCCCTCGCTGCGAGTGGGGGGCCGCTCAGAGGTCCAGCTGGCCGTCGTCCACGAGCCGGCAGACCGCCTCGATGTCGCGGTGCAGCTCGCGGTCCTCGTCGAGGCGCGGGACGACGGCCCGGATCCGGCGGTGCGCCTCCGCGACCTTCACGGCAGGTCGAAGCGGTGCCCGCAGGTCGATCGCCTGCGCCGCCACGAGCAGCTCGATCGCGAGGCAGGTCCGCACGTTCTCGAGGACCTGCCTCGCCTTGAGGGCCGCGGTCATCCCCATCGAGACGTGATCCTCGCGTCCCGCCGACGACGGGATCGAGTCCACCGAGGCGGGGTGGCTGAGGACCTTGTTCTCCGAGACGAGCGCGGCGCTCGTGACCTGGGCGATCATGAACCCGGAGTTGAGGCCGTGCTGCGGCGCGAGGAAGGGCGGCAGCCCCGAGAGCGAGGGGTTCACGAGCTGCTCCACGCGCCGCTCGGAGATCGCCGCGAGGTGCGAGGAGGCCACCGCGAGGACGTCGAGCGCGAGCGCGACCGGCTGGCCGTGGAAGTTGCCGCCCGAGACGATCTCGCCCGTCTCCGGGAACACGAGCGGGTTGTCCGTCGCCGCGTTCACCTCGGCGGCGAGCGTGGCGCGGCAGAAGCCGATCCCGTCGCGCGCCGCGCCGTGCACCTGCGGCATGCACCGGAGGGAGTAGGGATCCTGCACCTTGTGGCAGCCCGGCCCCTGGTGAGAGGCGTTGAGCTCCGACCCCGCGAGCAGCTCGCGCAGCCGCGCCGCCGCCGCGATCTGGCCCGGCTGGCCGCGCACCGCCTGGATCTCGGGCGCGAAGGGCCGGTGCGAGCCGAGGAGCCCCTCGAGCGTCATGGCGCCGGCGAGGTCGGCGAGCGCCGCGAGCCGCTCGGCACGGAGCACCGCGAGCGTCCCCAGGGCCGCCATCGCCTGCGTCCCGTTCACGAGCGCGAGGCCCTCCTTCGGCTGCAGCACGGCCGGCGCGAGCCCCACCCGGCGCAGCGCCTCGCGCGAGGGCATGCGCTCCATCTTGCTGGGGGACGCAGCGTCATCGCGCCCCCCAGCAACAAGAGCTTCCCCCTCGCCGATGAGCAGGAGCGCGAGGTGCGCGAGCGGCGCGAGGTCGCCGGACGCGCCCACCGAGCCGCGCTCCGGCACGACCGGCGCGACGCCGCGGTCGAGGAGCGCGAGGAGCAGGTCGAGCGTCTCCTCGCGGATCCCGGAGACGCCCTTCGCGAGCACGTTCGCGCGGAGCAGCATGAGGGCCCGCGCCTCGACGAGCGGGAGCGGCGCCCCGACGCCGGCCGCGTGGGAGAGGACGAGGTTGCGCTGGAGCCGCTCGAGGTCGGCGCGCTCGATGCGCACCTCCGCGAGCGTCCCGAACCCGGTGTTGATGCCGTAGTGCGGCTCGCCGTCCTCGAGCCGCGCCTCGACGAGCGCGCGCGAGCGCCGGACCCGCTGGCGCGCGTCGGGGGAGAGCTCCGCTCGCGCTCGCCCGAGGGCGACCGCCTGGACCTCCTCCAGCGTGAGGGTGTCGCCGTCGAGGAGGACGTGCTGGCGTACCCCGCCGTTCGTGCCGTGGCTCATGGACGGCTTCCCTACACGGGCGACGCACGGTTGTCCCGGCGAGGAGCGGCGGACGCCCCCTGCGTGGCGTCCAGGCGCCCGGGGCAGGGTGGGTGCGCGTGGACCACACGTCGGCGCGGCTCTTGCTCGGCCGCGCCACATGGCCCGCCGGATCGCCCTGCTCCTCGCCCTCGTCGCCACGCTCGCGGCCGCGCCGGTGCGCGGGATCCTCGAGACCCCCGATGCTCCCGCGCCGTGCGCGCCCTCCGGCCGCGGCCGGTTCCCGCGGCACTGGGTGGGCTGCGAGACGGACCCCGGCCCGGTTCGGCCGCTCGCCTCCGACGAGCGGCTCGCGCTCGGGCTCCGGGTGGATCCGAACCGCGCCTCGGCACGCGAGCTCGCCTTCGTCCCGGGCCTGTCCCGGCGCCTCGGCGCCGAGGTGGTCGCCGACCGGGAGCGGAACGGGCCGTTCCCGGACGTCGAGTCGCTCCTGCGCGTGCGCGGGGTCGGACCGAAGCGGCTCGCCCAGGCGCGCGAGGCGCTCGTCGTGGAGCCGTAGCGACCTGCCCGGGAGGTGGAGTACCCTGTCCCGCGCCGCAGGGACGGGAGGATTCGCTTTGGTCATTCGCTGTGAACGCTGCTCGACGCTGTACGAGCTGGACGAGACGCTGCTCGCGCCCGACGGATCCCAGGTCCAGTGCACCCGCTGCGATCACGTGTTCACGGCGCGGCCTCCCGCGCCGGCCGAGTCCGCCGGGCCACGAGCGCCCTCGAGCAGCCCCACGTTCACTCCTGCCGAGCTCGAGATCGCCGTCGCGCCCGCCTCGGGCGCCCCGCTCGATCCGCGGACGCCTGACGCCGTCGCCATCGGCGACGTCCCGCCGACGGCGCCCTCGCCGCGCGCCGACGGCTCCCGGCCTCGCGCGCCCACGCCCGAGCCCCGGTACGTGCGCGCCGGCCCTCCTGCCGTCTACCGGCCCACGCCAGGCCCGACCTCCGTCCGCGCTCACCCCGTCCTGCGCCGCGACACGGTCGGCGCCTTCGAGTCGCGGCTCCGCTGGAGCGCGCGGATGCGCTGGCTCCTGCCCGCGGCGGCGGTCGGCCTCCTCGCGCTCGGCGCCGGCGGCTTCCTCTTCGTCCGCGGCCGCTGGGCCGCCTCCAGCGCGGCGAGCGCGCGCGCGGAAGGGGCCGCGAACGCCCGGCCTGCGGGCCACGAGGCCGGCGGAGAAGCGCTCTCCGCGCGGCCGCCGGCCCCGCCGCCGCCCACCGCGCCGCCGCCCGCCGCGTCGCCTGCGGAGCCACCGCCTGGGAACGGCACGCCACCGGCGAGGAAGTCGATTGCCCAGCGACCCCCGATGGCGGCGCCGGCCGGAGCTGCGGCCGTGGGGGCGAGCGCCGCGCAGGCCCCTGCCGCCCTGGAGGGCGCGACCGCGGCACCCGCGTCCTCCCTGGGAGGCAACGCCTCGACCGCGCGGGGGCTGGCGCCGAGCGCGCTCACGCCCGCGAGCATCCCCGACGTCGCCCCGGCGTCCGGAATGCCCCAGGTCGCGCCCCCCCTAGCGACCGAGGGCTCGCGTCACCCCGCGCGCGAGCCAGCCGTGCAGGACGAGCCGATCGGCGGGGGCTAGGGCCCCGAGGAGGCCGGCGGGCGTGGCGCGCAGGTTGCTCCAGTCCACGCTCGATGGCGTCCCTCCTCTGGCTGTGCCTCGGTCTCGTCGCGTTCAGCTATCTCGGCTACTTCCTCGTCCTCCTCGTCTGGGACGGCGTGCGCGATGCGCTGTCGGCGCTGCGCTTCGTCGCGGGCGGCGAGGACCGGCGCGCGCGGCGCGAGGCCGACGCCTGGCCGCGCGTGTCGATCGTCTTCTCGGCGTTCGACGAGGAGACGGTCATCCGGCACAAGATCGAGAACTGCCTCGCGCTCGACTACCCGCCGGACCGGCTCGAGATCGTGGTGGGCTGCGACGGCTGCACCGATCGCACCGCGGAGATCGCGCGCGCGGCCGGCGGGGACCGCGTGACCGTCCACGAGCTCACGCCGCGCGCCGGCAAGTCCGCCGCGATCTCGAAGCTCGTCCCCGGGGCGCGAGGCGACCTCGTCGTCCTCACCGACGCGAACGTGATGCTCGAGCCGGGCGCGCTGCGCGCGCTCGTTCGGCGCTTCCGCGATCCCGCCGTGGGGGCCGTGGTCGGGCGGCTGCGCCTCTACAACCCGACCCGCGCCGAGTTCGAGGAGAGCCTCTACTGGAAGTACGAGACGGTCCTCAAGTACTACGAGGGCAAGCACGGCGCGGTGCTGGGCGCGAACGGCGGCCTGTACGCGATCCGCCGCATCCTGTTCAGCCCCATCCGCCCCGACACGATCGTCGAGGACTTCGTCATCCCGGTGCGCATCGCGGTGCGCGGGTGGAAGGTGCCCTACGAGCCCGACGCCGTCGCGCACGAGGAGACGACCGAGGACGCCGGGCGCGAGTTCGTGCGGCGGGCTCGCATCGGCGCGGGGGACTGGCAGGCCCTCGCGCGCGTGCCGGACCTGCTCGACCCGCGCACCGGGTTCCTGTTCTTCTCGTTCGTGTCCCACAAGCTCCTGCGCTGGACGACCCCGTTCCTCCTCGCGCTGGCCCTCGTGCTGAGCGTGCCGCTCGCCGCGCAGCCCGGCGCCTGGCTGTATCGCGCCCTGCTCCTCGGCCAGCTCCTCTTCTACGGGCTCGCGCTCGCGGGCCCGCGCGTGGCGGCGGGGAGGCTCGGGCGCGTGGCGTCGCTCGCGCACTACTTCGTCACGATGAACGCGGCGCTCGCGGTCGGGCTCTGGCGCTTCGTGCGCGGCACGCAGCGCGCCACGTGGGAGCGCACCGAGCGGGTGGCGCCGCCGCCCGGGGTGCGCGCCGCCTGAGCGACGCTCTTCGGTTCGCGCCGGCTGCCGACCTTGTTCGTTGCCCGATCGAGATCGATCGCTTAGAGAGCCGGGGGCATGGCCTCCGCCCCCGAGCTCCTCGTCATCGGCCTCCTCCACACCCTGGATCCGGCCCGCCCCGTGGCGCAGGCCGCGCTCGTGCGCGACGGGCGCTTCGCCTGCGTCGGCACGGTGGAGGCCTGCGCGGCCCGCGCCGCTCCGGGCGCACGGCGGATCGAGGTCGGGAGCGCGGTGCCGGGGCTCGTGGACGCGCACGGGCACGTGATGGGGCTCGGCCGCGCCGAGCTCGAGGTGAGCTGCACCGGCCTCCCGACCGAGGACGCGTGCGTCGCCCGCGCGGCGGAGCGGGCGCGCGCGCTGCCGGAGGGGAGCTGGATCCGCGGCCGGGGGTGGGACCAGAACCGCTGGCCGGGGCAGGCGTTCCCGACCGAGGCGCGGCTCTCGCGCGCCGTGCCGGACCACCCGGTCTTCCTCGTCCGCGTCGACGGCCACGCCGGCTGGGCGAACGCGGCCGCGCTCGCCGCCGCCGGGATCGGGCCGGACACGCAGGACCCGCCGGGAGGGAAGCTCGTCCGCGACGCGCGCGGCCGCCCCACGGGCGTCCTCGTGGACGCCGCGATGGACCTCGTGCTGAAGCGGATCCCCGCGCCGTCGCCCGCCGAGATCGAGGAGGCGCTCCGGCGCGGGATGGACGCGCTCGTCCGGCTCGGCATCACCGCCGCGCACGACGCGGGCGTGACGCCCGAGGTGCTCGACGTCTATCGCCGCCTCGCGGCCGAGGATCGGCTCCCGCTCCGCGTCTACGCGATGATCGAGGGAGAGGGGACCCCGGCGGACCTCACCGCCCGGATGGCGCGCTGGAAGGCGTCGCCGGAGGTGGGGCGGCTCACGGTGCGCGCGGTGAAGATCTACGCGGACGGCGCGCTCGGCAGCCGGGGGGCGGCGCTGCACGAGGACTACTCGGACGATCCCGGCAACCGCGGGCTGTTCCTCACGGCTCCCGACCTCCTGCGCGAGAAGGTCCGCGCGGTCGTCCAGGCCGGCTTCCAGCCCGCCATCCACGCCATCGGCGACCGCGGCATCGCCGAGACGATCTCGGCCATCGAGGGCGCGGGCGAGCGCGGCGCGGTGCGCGCGCTTCGGCCCCGGATCGAGCACCTCCAGATCGTCCGGCTCGCCGACCTCCCGCGGCTCGCGGCGGCCGGCGTCGTCGCCTCGATGCAGCCCTCTCACGCCACGAGCGACGCGCCCTGGGTCCCGGCCCGGCTCGGCGCCGGCAGCGCGCGGCTCGCTGGCGCCTACGCCTGGCGCTCCGTGCTGCGCGCCGGCGTGCCGCTCGCGTTCGGCTCGGACTTCCCCATCGAGAGCCCCGACGCGCGGCTCGGCCTCGCCGCGGCCGAGACGCGCCTCGCCTCGGGCGCGGCCGCGCCCTTCCTGCCGGAGGAGCGGCTCCGGCGCGAGGAGGCGCTGCGGGCGTTCACCGCGGGCGCGGCGTACGCGGCGTTCGCGGAGGGGCGCCGGGGGATGATCCGCGAGGGCTACGACGCGGATCTCACCGCGTTCGCGGGCGACGTGCTCGCCGTGCCGGCGAGCGCGCTGCCCGCGCTCCCGGTGACGCACACGATGGTCGGGGGCCGGATCGCGTTCGAGCGATGAGGGTCGGGCTCGTGCTTCGCTCCCGGCGAGCGAGGCGCGCGGGCGCTCACCGGGGCGTCGCGTAGCCCACGAGCAGCCGTCCGGTGGTGACGCGCCCGGCACCGACGATGAGCACGTCGTTCAGCGCCTTGCCGGCCTCGGTGCGCGCCTTCCACGGGCTCGACGCGTTGAGGTGCAGCCGCGCGACGCCGCGCGCCGTCCGGTGCAGGAAGACGACCGTGCCGTCGGCGCCCGCGCGCTCGACGAGGCCGACGTGCTCGACCGGACCGCCGGGGCGATCGGAGAGGAACACGAGATCGCCCGGCAGGGCCTTGCCGCGCCGGACCCCGGCCCCGGCCCTGGCCGCGGCGTGGAGGGCGCTCGCGTCGCCCTCGGCGACGGCGATGCCGCCCTCGGCCAGGGCGGCCCGGACGAGCGCGTCGCAGCCGTCGCCGTGGTCGGCGCCGCCGAGCACGATGGCGCTCGCGCCGAGGAGGCTCGCGGCCGACTCGAGCGCGCGCGGGACGGACACCTGGGAGGCGACCCGGGGGGTCCGCACGCGGGGGAGTCCGGTCTCCGGACCGGCTCCCGTGAGGGAGCCGGCCCGGATTCCGGGGGCGGGCGGGGGCAGGGGTTCGCGCCTCGCCGCGAGCTTCCCCCCGGCGCAGCCCGTCGCGAGGAGGGCCAGCGCGAGGAGACGTCCGCAGCTCGGCGACATCGACGCCGATGGTACGCACGCGACGTCGCACGTCCAATTTTCTCCTCCCGTCGCGACCGCGCGCGAGCAGGATCGCGCGAGGACGCCGTCCCCCCGGAGGCCGCATGACCCGCGCCGTCGCGCTGCTCGTCTCGCTCCTGCTCGCCGCGTGCGCCACCGCGCCGCGCTCGGAGGCGCGCCGCTGCGAGGGCGCCGCCGATCGCGTGAGCGCGCTCCTGCGCGCCGGGCTCGAGACCTACGTGGACGGCATGCGCCGCTTCGCGGCTGCGCGCGATCCGGAGCTCTCGACCGCGGAGGCCGAGGAGCGCGCCAAGGCGAGCTCCGATGCGTGGGCGGGTGCGCACCGCGAGGGGCTCGCCCGCGCCTGCCGCGAGTGGCCCGAGGAGCGGTACCGCTGCGTGATGTCCGCCGCGGACGCCGCGGCGCTGAACGGCTGCGGGCTCGAGGAGGTCGTGCGCGGGTACACCGACGAGGTCGTCTCGGACTTCGCGACGCGGCCGTTCGACCGGTCCGGCGCGGGTCGCTCCCGCTAACCGCGGGTCGAGCTCCGCGCCCGCTTCATCGCGCGCAGCCCGACGACGAAGACGAGGAAGCCCATCGCCAGGAAGAGCAGCATCCGCCCGAGCGCGGCCTTCAGGTAGCCGGGCGAGAGCGCCTCGGTGAAGATGCGGACCTCGCCCTCGCCGGGGAGGCTCACGCCGAAGCGCTTCTGCAGGAAGTCGCGCGTGTAGGTGCCGGGGGCGAAGCCGCCCTCCAGGGGCCCGGCCTGGCACGGGACGTCGCCCACGCGCTGCACGACGAACTGCGCGCCGCCGCCCTTCGGCGCGGCGAGGAAGAACGTGTAGCTCCTGCTCGTCGTGCGCGTGTCGCAGCGCGGCTCGACGTCCTCGAGCCGCACCCAGCGCTCACCCGGCGCGTCGGCCGCCCTCGCCGCGAGCGGCGCGTCCGCGGTGCGCGACAGCGCGATCCCGATGTTCGCCGCGAACCAGGCGGTGCCGAGGGTCCAGACCGCGCCGGCGGCGACGAGGAGCGTGCTCGCGAGCTTTCCCATGGGTGCGATCCATACCATCGGCGAGCGGTCGTCAGATCCTTTTCCCGGCGCGCGCGTTACGACCCGCAGGAGGTCCCACCCCATGCGCACCCTCGCGCTCGTCGCGCTCGCCGTCCCCGCCCTCGCCGCCGCCGCGCCCTCGCTCTCGCCTGCGTCCCGCATCGACGCGGTGACCGTCTACCGTCAGTCCGCCCGTGTCACCCGGGTCGCCCGCGTGGAGCTGCCAGCCGGCGCGAGCCGCGTCGTGCTGGAGGGGCTCCCGGACGAGCTCGACGACGACTCGATCCGCGTGGAAGGGAAGGGCGCCGCCCGCGCACGCGTGTTCGGCGTGAGCGTCGAGCGGGTGACCGCGCAGGCGGCGGTGACGGCGGAGGCGCGCGCGGTGGAGGAGCGGATCGAGCGGCTCCAGGACGACGACCGCGCGCTCGAGGACGCGAGTCGCGCCGCCCAGGCGCGCGCGAAGTTCGTCGAGTCGCTCCGCTCGACCTACTCCGAGGAGCGCGCCAAGAACCTCGCGGTCCGCGGCGTCTCGGTGCGCGAGTGGGCGGAGCTCGCCGGCCACGTCGAGCGCGAGCTCGCGGACGCCGCCGCGCGGGTGCGCAAGGCGGAGGCCGGGCGGCGCGAGCTCGCCCGGAAGCTCGCGCAGGCGCGCGCGGAGCTCGAGAAGGTGCAGTCGAAGCGCGCCCGGACCACGAAGGCGGTCGGCGTCGAGCTGGAGGCGGAGCGGGACGGCGCGCTGGAGCTCGCGGTCTCGTACGCGGTCGGCTCCGCGGGCTGGGCGCCGATCTGGGACGCCCGGCTCGACCCGGAGCGGGCGACGATGGAGCTCACCTTCCTCGGCTCGGTGTGGCAGCGCACCGGGGAGGACTGGTCCGAGGTGAAGCTCGCCGTCTCCACGGCGGAGCCCGCGCGCGGCGTGTACGTCCCCGAGCTCGAGCCCGTCTACCTGACGGAGCGCCGGGACGTGCACACCCTCGGCGTGGCGCGGCGCTCGCCGGCGCGCGCCCCGGCCGCCGCGAAGAGCGCGCTCGCGCAGGAGCCCGAGCAGGGTGTCGCCGAGGTCGAGCAGGACGTGGAGCTCGCGGCCGCGTCGGTCGAGCAGGGGCTCCTCTCCGCCGCCTTCACGGCGCCGCGGCGCGAGTCGGTGGACGGGGCGGGGCAGGCCCGCAAGATCGCCCTGCAGCGCTTCCCGCTGCGCGCGGAGCTCGTCCGCATCGCCGCGCCGCGCCGCGAGGCCGCGACGTTCCTCACCGCCAAGGCGGTGAACGAGACGGGCTTCCCGCTCCTCCCCGGCCTCGCCGGGATCTACGTGGGGGACGAGTTCGTCGGCCGGGCGCCCATCGCCCTCACCCCGCCCGGCGGCGAGCTCGAGCTCGCCTTCGGCGTGGACGATCGGATCGAGGTCGAGCGCAAGGTGCTCGAGCGGAAGCGGCTCACGGCGGGGCTCCTCTCGAAGGACGACGTGCAGCGCTACCGCGTCCGCATCGAGGTGAAGAACCGCTACGCGACCCCGGTCGCGGTGAGGCTCCTCGACCTCGTCCCGGTGAGCCGCGACGAGCGGATCAAGGTGGCGATCCTCGACGGCAGCACCGCGCCGGCGCGGGAGGATCCCGAGCGCCCCGGCGTGCGGATCCACGAGCTCGCCCTCGGGGCCCGCGAGTCGAAGGTGGTGGAGCTCCGCTACGAGGTCCGCACGCCGCGTGGGCTCGCGATCGCGGGGCTGGACTGAACGACGGCCCGGGCGATCACGCCTCCATGAGCGCGGCGAGGCTTGCGAGCGGGGACGGGGCCGGCCCGTCCCGGGGTCACCCTCGCAGCGCGCCGCGCTCGATCCGCGCCCCGTCCTCGGTCCCCACGAAGCCGCCCTCGGGGAGCTCCTGCCACGGGCCCGCGCCGATGGGCTCGCTCGCCACCGCGAAGACGTGGCGCGGGGCGGCGGAGGACGTGACGTGGAGCGTCCGGCCGTGCCGGCACGCCGCGAGGAGGCGGCCGTCGGAGACGACGAGGTTGAGCGACGTCGGCTTCGGGGAGGGCTCGGCGTCGGCGATGCGGAGGACGGTCGCGGTGGTGTCCGCGAGGGCGCGCCGGACCCGGGAGAGGTCCGCCGCGCGCGTCTCCCCGGTCGCGCGGAGGCGGGAGACGAAGAGGTAGAAGACCCGCTCGCTGTCGGTGTCGCCCTGGATCTCGCGGCGCAGGTCGGGATCGATCTCGGCCTCGATGGCGGTCCGCACCGCGGGGACCTCGCGGTAGCGCGCCACCGTCCCGTTGTGGGCGAAGAGCCAGCGATCGAACAGGAACGGGTGCGTGTTCTCGCGGAGCACCGGGCCGACGCTCGCCTCTCGCACGTGCGCGATGACCACCGCGGAGCGGACCTCGCGGCCGGCGGAGACGAAGGACTCGTCGGCGTGGGCCGGGAGGATCCCGCGCCGGACGTGCGGGGCCCCGTCGACGTACCAGCCGATGCCCCAGCCGTGCGGGTGCTTGTGCGACTGGAAGCGGAGCGCGTTCTCCGCGCTGCAGAGCGGCTCGCAGACGCCTAGGCCGGGGTGGGCGTGCTGGCCGAAGAGGCGGCACATCGCGGTCCCGGAACGTAGCAGCGAGCGAGCGCGCGCGCCAATGGGTCGCCGCGCCGCGCCGCGCCGACCGCCGGCCCGCCGAGCTTTCGCTCGTCCAGGCGCGCGGCGGCGTCAGGCGCGCCGGCCGCTCTCGCCCTGCCGCACCGCCGCGGCGACGAGGTGCGCGAGCCGGAGCGGCTCCGGGACGGCGCCGCGGTCCGTCAGCCGCGCGAGGGCCTCGGCCGTGGCCGCCGGCTCCGCGCCGCGCACCTGGAAGACGAACCCGCCGAGCCGGTGCACCGGCCCCGCGCGCTCGAGGAGCGCGAGGCGGCGGCCGGGGCGCGGCAGCCCGCGAATGGCGCGCTCCATCGCGGGGAGGTCCGGCGGGCGGCGCATGACCGCGACGCACGGCCGGTCGAGGCGCGCGGCGAGCGCCTCGAGGTCCACGAGGTTCAGCCCCCCGAAGCCGAGGCCGTCGAGGAGGACGAGGTGCAATTGGGGGAGGAACTTCCCGCCCACGGGCAGCCGGGCGACGGCGTCGGTCGCGTTCCAGCCGTCCTGGCGCACGCGGCCCCAGACGAGCCCCTCGAACCGCGTCCCCGCGCAGACGACGCCCGCGAGCCCCACGTCGCCGCGCCGCCGGCGCACGAACGGCGCGTCGTCGAGGCCGAGGGCGCGGAGCGTCCGGCCCGGCGGCGGGAAGCGCCTCACAGGGCGGCCTCGACCGGCTCGCCGAGGAGCGCGGGCGGGTCGCCGGCGAGATCGAAGAACGTGACGCTCACCCTCCGGCCGTGCACCTCGAGCAGGGCCGCCGTGCGGGGCAGCGAGAAGCGGCGCGGCCCCGCGCTGCCCGGGTTCACGAACAGCGTGTCGCCCACGCGCGCGACGCCCGGCCGGTGCGAGTGTCCGTGGACCACGAGCTCCGGCCGGTGGCGGACGAGCAGCGGGCGCGCCGGAGGCTTCGGCCGCTCGCGCGCGCCGAGGTCGTGCACGAGGAGCAGCGTGAGCGCGCCCACCTCGACGAGCGCGGTCTCCGGCAGGCGCCCGAGCGCGGGCAGCCCCTCGTCGTTGTTCCCGCGCACCGCCTTGACCGGCGCGATCTCCCGGAGCACCTCCAGGATCCGCGGCTTCACGATGTCACCCGCGTGCAGGACGAGCTCGACCCCGTGGAGGACGTCGCCGAGGCGGGGGTCGACGAGGCCGTGGGTGTCCGAGACGAGGCCGATCCGCATGGGGTCCTCTAGGCGGGCACGACCACGGGCGGTGGCCTCCTCGTCGACGTGGAACGTCTCCCGGTCACGCGATCCTCAGCGACAGTCGACCGCCGCGCCCGGCGCCGCGGTGTGGACGACCCGCCCGCGCTTCACCACGACGAGCGCGTGGTTCACCGCCATGTGCCAGGCGAGGTGCTCGGGCGAGCCGCAGCCCCACAGCACGAGGTCGGCGTCGCCGCCGGGCCGGAGCCGCCCCGCGTCCGGACGCCGGAGCGCCCGCGCTCCACCGGCGGTGAAGGCGACGAGCGCCTCCGCCGGGCTGAGCCGGAGCTGCAGGCACGCGAGCGAGAGCGCGAGCCCGACGTTCTCGCTCATGGCGCTGCCCGGGTTGAGGTTCGTCGCGAGCGCGACGCGCACGCCGGCCGAGAGGAGCTTGCGCGCCGGCGCGTAGCGGCTCGAGCCGAGGAAGAGCGTGGAGAGCGGGAGGAGCCCGGCCACGACGTCGGCGCGGGCGAGGGCGGCGATCCCCTCGTCGTCGATCTCCTCCAGGTGATCCGCGCTCGCGCAGGCGAGCTCGGCCGCGAGCCTGGCGCCGCCCGAGGCGGTGAGCTGATCGGCGTGCACGTGCGTCACGAGCCCGTGGCGCGCGCCCGCGTCCAGGATGCGGCGGGCCTCGTCGAGCGTGAACGCGCCCTCCTCCGCGAAGACGTCCACGTGCTCCGCGAGCCGCTCGCGCGCCGCCCGGGGCACGAGCACCTCGCACAGCTCGCGCACGAACGCGTCCCGGTCGCCCGCGCGCTCGGGCGGGACGGCGTGGGCGAGGAGGGTCGGGACGATGGTCACCTCCGCCCACAGCGCGTGCGCGAGGTCGTGGATGATCCGCAGGAGCCTGAGCTCGTCCTCCGTGGAGAGCCCGTAGCCGCTCTTCACCTCGACGGTGGTGACGCCCTGGGCGAGGAGGCGCCGGGCGCGGGCCACCGCGGTCTCGAGCAGCGTGGCGTCGGACGCGGCCCGCGTCGCCCGCGTCGTCACCGCGATGCCGCCGCCGGAGAGCGCGACCGAGAGGTAGCTCTTGCCCGAGCAGCGCAGCGCGAACTCGCCCGCCCGCTCGCCCGCGAAGACGAGGTGCGTGTGCGCGTCCACGAGCCCCGGGGTGACGAGCCCCCCGGCGGCGTCGATGACCTCCGCACCGTCGAGGTCCACCGCGGCCTCGAGCCCGTGCTCCGGGCCGACGAAGGCGATGCGCCGATCGTCCACCGCCACGGCCGCGCCCGGGATGAGGCCAGGATCGGAGGCGCCGGCGTCGCAGGTGGCGACGACCGCGTTGCGGAGGACGAGGGAGGCCTTCGGGCGGAGCGGTTTGCGAGGGGGCACGATCGGGGGCGGGGCGGTCGGGGTCGAGGTCGGGGTATCGGTCGGGTCGGGGTCGGGGGCGAGGTCGGGGGCGAGGGCGAGGTCGAGCGCCCGATCCTCCTCAGGGGATCTTCACCCCCCGTACTCTCGCCACCTCCCTCGCCTCCTCATACCCCGCATCCGCGTGCCGCAGCACGCCCATCGCCGGATCGCTGCGGAGCACTCGCTCGACCCGGCGCCCCGCCGCCTCCGTGCCGTCGGCGACCACCACCTGACCGGCGTGCAGGGACCAGCCGATCCCCACCCCACCGCCGTGGTGGAAGCTCACCCACGAGGCGCCGTTCACCGCGTTCACGAGCGCGTTCAGGATCGGCCAGTCGGCGATGGCGTCGGAGCCATCCTTCATGGCCTCGGTCTCGCGGTTCGGCGACGCGACCGAGCCGCAGTCGAGGTGGTCCCGGCCGATGACGATCGGCGCCTTCACCTCGCCGCGCCGGACGAGGTCGTTGAACGCGAGGCCCGCCCGATCCCGCTCGCCGTAGCCGAGCCAGCAGATGCGCGCCGGGAGCCCCTGGAACTTCACCTTGCGGGCGGCGAGGTCGAGCCAGCGGCGGAGGCCCTCGTTCTCCGGGAAGAGCGCGGCGACGGCGGCGTCGGTGCGGGCGATGTCGGCCGGGTCGCCCGAGAGCGCCACCCACCGGAACGGCCCCTTGCCCTCGCAGAACATCGGCCGGATGTAGGCGGGGACGAAGCCGGGGTAGGAGAACGCCTCCGCGAGCCCGGCCTCGCGCGCGCCGGCGCGGAGGTTGTTGCCGTAGTCGAAGACGTGGCTCCCGGCGGCGCGCATGGCGAGCATCGCCTCGACCTGCCGCGCCATCGACTCCTGGGCGCGACGGACGTAGCCCTGCGGATCGCGGCGCCGGAGCGCCGGCGCGTCGGCGAGCGGCACGTCCGCGGGCACGTAGCCGTTCAACGGGTCGTGCGCCGAGGTCTGGTCGGTGACGAGGTCCGGGGCGATCCCGCGCCGGGCGAGCTCCGCGAAGACCGTCGCGGCGTTCCCCACGAGGCCGATGGAGAGCGGCCGGCGCGCGCGGCGCGCCTCCTCGAGCCGCCGGAGCGCGTCGTCGAGATCTCCGGAGCGCGCGTCGAGGTAGCCGGTCTCGAGCCGCTTCTCGATCCGCGCGGGATCCACGTCCACGCCCAGGAACGCCGCCCCCAGCATGGTCGCCGCGAGCGGCTGCGCGCCGCCCATCCCGCCGAGGCCGCCGGAGAGGACGAGCCGGCCGGCGAGATCGTCCGTGCCGAAGTGCGTCCGCCCGGCCTGCGCGAACGTCTCGTAGGTGCCCTGCAGGATCCCCTGCGTCCCGATGTAGATCCAGGACCCCGCGGTCATCTGGCCGTACATGATGAGGCCGCGCTTCTCGAGGTCCCAGAAGTGCTCCCAGGTGGCGAAGCGCGGGACGAGGTTCGAGTTGGCGATGAGCACGCGCGGCGCGTCGGGGTGCGTGCCGAGGACGCCCACGGGCTTGCCGCTCTGGACGAGGAGCGTCTCGTCGTCGCCGAGGGTCCGCAGGCTCGCGACGATCCGCCGGTAGCTGTCCCAGTCGCGCGCGGCCTTGCCGGTCCCCCCGTACACGACGAGGTCCTCGGGCCGCTCGGCCACCTCGGGATCGAGGTTGTTCATCAGCATGCGCAGGGCGGCCTCCTGCACCCAGCCCTTGCAGGAGAGTCCCGTCCCCCGCGCCGCGCGGATCGCCTCCATCGTGCACCTCCGGGCCTGCAGCCTCACCCACCGTCCGCCCGGCCGCAGCGCCAAAAACGGGGCGCCGCGGCGATCTCCCGGGCCGAGCGTTGGTTTACACTGCCGCGCCCGCATGAACGAAAAGCTCTTCATCTCCGCCCTGAAGCTCCTGCCGAAGAACACCGTCTCGCGCCTCGCCGGCGCGCTCACGCGCTGGAACGCGCCCGCGTCGGTGCGGCTCGCCGCCATGCGGGCGTTCGCCGCGCGCTACGGCATCGATCTGTCCGAGTGCCCGGAGCTCCAGGTCTACGGGACCTTCGGCGAGTTCTTCGCGCGGCCGCTCCGGCCCGGGCTCCGCCCCATCGCGCCCGGCGACACGGTCGTCGTCTCGCCCGTGGACGGGGCCGTCTCCGAGGCCGGCACCGCGGCGGACGGGCGGCTCGTCCAGGCGAAGGGGATCGACTACTCCGTGGGCGCGCTCGTCGGCGACGAGGCGCTCGCGCGGCGGCTCCAGGGCGGCGCCTACACGACCGTCTACCTGTCGCCGCGCGACTACCACCGCATCCACTTCCCGCTCGGCGGCAGGATCACCGGCTGGCGCTACGTGCCGGGCCAGCTCTGGCCCGTGAACCCCGCGTCGGTCCGGAGCGTGCCGGGCCTCTTCACCGTGAACGAGCGGCTCGTCACGATCCTCGAGACGCCGCTCGGCGCCTGCGCGGTCGTCGCGGTGGGCGCGACGGTCGTCGGCCGGGTCCGCGCCTACTACGACCCCACCGTCCCGGTGACGAACCTCAAGGCGGCGACCGCCGCCGCGCGCGACTACGCCTCGCCGCTGCCCGCCGAGAAGGGCGGTGAGCTCGGCGCGTTCGAGATGGGCTCGACCGTCATCCTGCTCTTCGAGCCGGGGCGCGTGCGCCTCGACGCCCGCCTCGTGCCCGGCGCGCGGGTGCGCGTGGGAGAGCCGATCGGTGGGCCCCCTTGAGCCTTTTCTGGTAGAGAGACGCGGCGATGGCGACGAAGATCAACGGCGTCAAGGGGATGAACGACCTCCTGCCCGGCCAGGCGGCACGCTGGCAGGAGATGGAGGCGATCGCGCGCGAGGTGTTCGCGCTCTACGGGTACCGCGAGGTGCGGACCCCCGTGGTCGAGCCGGCGCAGCTGTTCGCGCGCGGCGTCGGCGAGGCGACCGACATCGTGAAGAAGGAGATGTACGTCTTCGAGGACAAGGGCGAGGACCTGCTCGCCCTGCGCCCCGAGGGCACCGCCGGCACGGTGCGGGCGTTCATCGAGCACGGCGCGTTCGTCGAGGGCCCGCAGAAGTGGTTCTACGTGGGCCCGATGTTCCGCCGCGAGCGGCCGCAGAAGGGCCGCTACCGCCAGTTCCACCAGATCGGCTGCGAGGCCTTCGGGATCGCCGAGCCGTTCCTCGACGCCGAGCAGATCGCGCTCCTCGACGACTTCCTCGCCCGCCTCGGGGTCCGCGCCGAGCTGAAGCTCAACTCGGTCGGCGACCGGAGCTGCCGCCCGGCGTACCTCCAGGACCTCCGCGCGTACCTCGGGTCGCACAAGGGCGAGCTCTGCGCCGACTGCAACGAGCGCATGGAGCGGAACCCGCTGCGCGTCCTCGACTGCAAGGTCGAGAGCTGCCAGCCCGTGCTCGCCGCGGCGCCGCGGCTCCTCGAGCGGCTCTGCCCCGAGTGCGCCGCCCACTTCGAGGCCGTGAAGAGCGGCCTCGACGCGCTCGGCGTCCGCTACACCGTGGACACGCGCCTCGTGCGCGGTCTCGACTACTACGTCCGCACCGCCTACGAGTTCACCTCCGACGCCCTCGGCTCGCAGTCCGCGGTGGCGGGCGGCGGCCGCTACGACGGGCTCGTGGAGACCCTGGGCGGGCCGCCCACGCCGGGCATCGGCTTCGCGCTCGGCCAGGAGCGGCTCGCGATGATCCTCGAGAAGGCCGGCCGCGCCGCGCCCGAGCGCAAGCCGGTCGTGTTCTTCGTCAGCGCCGACGAGGCGGGCGCGCGCGAGGCGCTCCGGCGCGCCGCGGAGCTGCGCCGCGCCGGGATCGCCTGCGAGCTCGACCCGCGCGGCGGCAAGATGAAGGCGCAGTTCAAGCAGGCGGAGCGGGTCGGCGCGCGCTACGCGCTCGTCCTCGGCGGCAACGAGGTCCAGACCGGCCAGGCGAAGCTGAAGGACCTCGCGACGCGCGAGGAGACGCCGGTCGCGCTCGCGGACCTCGTCGCGCGGGTGAGGTGATCCGCCTCCTCGTCATCGCGGGGCCGACGGCGTCGGGGAAGACCGCGCTCGCCGTCGCCCTCGCGCGCCGCCTCGGCGGCGAGATCGTGAACGCGGACTCGCAGCAGGTCTACCGCGGGCTCGACGTCGGCACCGCCAAGCCTTCACCCACCGAGCGTGCCGCCGCGCCCCACCACCTGCTCGACGTGGTGGAGCCGGGGGAGGGGATGGACGCGGCCCGCTTCGCGGCGCTCGCCGACGCCGCCATCGCGGACGTCGCCGCGCGCGGCCGGCTCCCCATCGTCGCGGGCGGCACCGGGCTCTACGTGCGCGCCCTGCTCCACGGCGTGGTCGCGGCGCCCGGCCGCGATCCCGCGCTCCGCGCGCGCCTCGAGGAGGAGGCCGCGCGGCTCGGCCGCCCGGCGCTGCACGCGCGGCTCGCCGCGATCGACCCCGAGTCGGCGGCGCGGATCCGCCCGAACGACCTCGTGCGGATCGTGCGCGCGCTCGAGATCGCCGCCGCTGGGCGGAGGCCGTCGGAGCTCCACGCCGAGCACGCGTTCCAGCCGGACCGCTACGCGGCGCGGCTCCTCGCGCTCGACCCTCCGCGCGCGGCGCTCCACGCGCGGATCGACGCGCGCGTGGTGGAGATGTTCGCCGGCGGGATCCTCGACGAGGCGCGCGCGCTCGTGGCGCGCACCGGCGGTGCGCTCCCCGCGAAGCTGCCCATCGGCTACGCCGAGGCGGTCGCGTGCGTGCGCGGGGAGCTCGAGCTCGCGGAGGCGATCCGGCGCGTGCAGGTGGCGCACCGCCGCTACGCGCGCCGGCAGGTCATCTGGCTCCGGCGCGAGCGCGGCGTCGAGTGGATCGCGCCGCCGGTGGACGTCGAGGTCTTGGCGCGGCGCGTCGAAAACGGCTGAGAAGTCCAGCGCCTCGACCGTGCGCTCCGGCCGCCTCGTGCTATAAGGCGCGACGTGACGAAGCCAGCCCATGCCCTCGACTTCGAGCGCCCGCTCATCGCGCTCGAGTCCAAGATCGCCGAGCTGAAGGAGCTGTCCGGCGGCGCCCGCGTCGACTTCACCGACGAGATCCAGAAGCTCGAGAAGAAGGCGAAGCGGCTCCAGGCCGAGATCTTCAGCGAGCTCTCGCCGTGGCAGACCGTCCAGCTCGCGCGCCATCCGAACCGGCCGTACACGCTCGACTACCTCGGCCGGCTGTTCACGGACTTCTTCGAGCTCGAGGGCGACCGCCGCTTCGCCGCGGATCGCGCCATCGTGGCCGGGTTCGCGCGCTTCGACGGCGAGCCGGTGCTCGTGATGGGGCACCAGAAGGGCCGCGGCACGAAGGAGAACATGCTGCGGAACTTCGGGATGCCGCGCCCCGAGGGCTACCGCAAGGCGCGCCGGCTCTTCGATCTCGCCGAGCGCTTCCGCCGCCCGGTCATCATCTTCATCGACACGCCCGGCGCGTACCCCGGCATCGGCGCGGAGGAGCGCGGCCAGGCCGAGGCCATCGCGACGAACCTCGAGGTGATGTCGTCGCTCTCGGTCCCGTCGATCTCGGTGGTCATCGGCGAGGGCGCGTCCGGCGGCGCGCTCGGGCTCGGCGTGACGAACCGGATCCTGATGCTGCAGTACGCCTGGTACAACGTCATCTCGCCCGAGAGCTGCAGCTCGATCCTCTACCGCGACTCCACCCAGGGCAAGAAGTCGGCGGAGGCGCTGAAGCTCACCGCGAAGGACCTCGCGGGCTTCGGCATCACCGACGAGATCATCCCCGAGCCCGAGGGCGGCGCGCACCGCGATCACGACCTCGCCGCCGAGAACGTGCGCGGCGCGATCCGACGCCACCTCGCGGAGCTCGAGAAGCTCTCCCCCGAGCAGCTCGTCGTCGATCGCTACAAGAAGTTCCGGGCGATGGGCGTGTTCACGACCGAGGAGTAGCGCGGGGCCTTCGCGAGCGCGGGGGCCGTCGGGTATAACCGTCGCCCCATGCCTCTCGTCCCGCCCCACGTCGCCTCGCTGACGCCGTACGTCCCCGGGAAGCCCATCGAGGAGGTCGAGCGGGAGTACGGCGTATCGAACGTCGCCAAGCTCGCCTCCAACGAGAACGCGCTCGGCCCCTCGCCCCTCGCCCTGGCGGCGGCGCGGGAGGCGTGCGCGAAGGTGCACCTCTACCCGGACGGCTCCGCGTACGTCCTCCGCAACGCGCTCGCCGCGAAGCTCGGCGTCCCGCCCGAGGAGGTGATGGTCGGGAACGGGTCCAACGAGCTCATCGAGCTGCTCGTCCGGTCGTTCGTGCTCGACGGCGAGGAGGTCCTGACGAGCGCCCAGAGCTTCGTCGCGTACAAGCTCGCCGCGCACGAGCACGGCCGCACGCTCGTCGAGGCGCCGATGAAGGCGCGCTTCCACTACGATCTCGACGCGCTCCGCAAGCTCCTCTCCCGCCGCACGAAGCTCGTCTTCCTCGCGAATCCCGACAACCCGACGGGCACCTGGTTCACGGAGGCGGAGCTCACCCCGTTCCTCGACGCGGTGCCGAAGGACACCCTCGTCGTGCTCGACGAGGCGTACGTCGAGTACGTGGACGCGCCCGGGTTCCAGGACGCGCTCGCGCTCCGGCGGAAGTACCCGAACGTCGTGGTGCTCCGGACCTTCTCCAAGATCTACGGCCTCGCCGGCATGCGTCTCGGCTACGGGCTCGCGCGGCCGGAGGTGGTGGAGTACGTCGACCGCGTGCGGCCCCCGTTCAACACGAGCCTCGTCGCCCAGGCGGCCGGCGCCGCGGCGCTCCAGGACACCGCGCACGTCGCGAAGAGCCGCGCGCTCGTCCTCGAGGAGCGGCCGCTCCTCGCGAGCGGCCTCGCGGCGCTCGGCGCGACCGTCGTCCCCTCCCAGGGCAACTTCGTCCTCGCCGACTTCCCTGGCCGGACGGGCAAGGAGCTCTTCGAGGCGCTGCTGCGCGAGGGCGTGATCGCGCGCCCGGTGGCGGGCTACGGGTTCCCGAGCGCGCTGCGGATCACCGTGGGGCTCCGGCGCGAGAACGAGCGCTGCCTCGCGGCGCTCGGGAGGATCCTCGCAGCGTGACCGCCGGCCGGCCGTTCATCGTGGCGATCGACGGCCCCGCGGGCGCGGGGAAGTCCACCGCGGCGCGGCGGGTGGCCTCCCGCCTCGGCTTCGCGATGGTCGACACCGGCGCGATCTACCGCACGGTCGCGCTGGCCGCGGCGCGCCGGGGGATCGCGTTCGAGGACGACGCGGCGCTCGGCGCGCTCCTGCCCGAGCTCGAGATCCACTTCGCCCCCTCGCCGGGCGGCGGCCAGCGCGTCCTGCTCGGCGCGGACGACGTCTCGGTCGAGATCCGCACGCCGCCCATGTCCATCGGCGCGAGCGCGGTCTCGGCGCGCCCGGTCGTGCGGGCCGGGCTCCTCGAGCTGCAGCGCCGCCTCGCCTGCGCGCCGGAGAACCGGGGCGCCGTGCTCGAGGGGCGGGACATCGGGACGGTCGTGTTCCCCGACGCGGACGTGAAGTTCTTCCTCACCGCCTCCGCGGAGGAGCGCGCGCGCCGGCGCCACGCCGAGCTCGGCGCGAAGGGCGACCCGTCGACGTACGACGAGGTGCTGGCGGATCAGCTCCGGCGCGACAAGAACGACTCGGAGCGTGCCATCGCGCCGCTCCGGCCGGCGGACGACGCGCGGGTGGTGGACACGAGCGGCGTGCCGCTCGACGCGGTGGTGGACGCGCTGGTGCGCGCGGTCGAGGAGCGGCTCCAGGCGGAGGGGCGGAGCAGAGCGTGAGCGAGGAGCGCAGGTACGGGCCGAAGGAGTGCGGGAGCTGCCGGCTCTGGCGGCCCATCCTCGAGGACGCCCGCGGCCCCATCGGCCCCTGCCGCCTCGGCGTCCGCACCGGAGACTTCCCGGGCACCGCGCCGGCCTGCGAGCGCTACCTCTCCCGCGACGCCGCCATCCCGACCGCGCCGCCCCCGACGCAGCTCCGCCGGCGCGCGCCGCGCCCGTCGAGCCCGCTCGTCCACCGCGGCGCGGATCCCGGCGCGCCGCTCGAGCGCGCGCCGCTCGCGCCCGCCGCCGCTCACCACCGTCCTTTCCCGCAGTCCGCGCCGCAGTCCCCCTGGCCCGAGGAGCTGACCGACATGACCCGCGAGGAGTTCGCCGAGGCGATCCGCGAGGCGCTGCGCGAGGAGGGGGCCGACGTCCGGCTCGCGCCGCGCTGGGAGGGCGGCACCGTGGTCCTCAAGCCGGGCGACGGGCAGACCCAGCCGAAGGAGATCCCCCTCGACTCGCTGTTCCACAAGATCGTGATGATCCGCGATCGGCTGCGCGTGCTCGAGCAGAAGGTCAACGCGAACGACAAGCTCTCCGACGCGGAGAAGATCGAGCTGCAGCAGTACGTGACGCGCTGCTACGGTTCCCTCACGACCTTCAACGTCCTCTTCCGCGACGACCGAGACAGGTTCGTCGGCGACAAGGGCGAGAAGGGCTGAGGGGTTCGCTAGCCTCCACCGTCGAACCGCGACTCCCGGTCGTACCCGCCGTAGCGATCGCGGGACTCCGTCTGGACGTCCGCGTCGCCTGCGCTCGCTGGCGATCGCCGGCCGGTGCCGGTCGCGCCGCTCGCGCGGTGGTAGCTCGCCTCGTACGCCGGCGCATCCCGGGCGCCCGCCGCCTTCGCCGCCTCCCAGGCACGCCGGTACGCGTCGCGCGCGCCCTCGAGCTCGCCGCTCCGCTCGAGCGCCAGGCCGAGCGCGTGCCGCGCGCGGGGCGAGGACGGGTAGAGCTCGACGGTCCGGCGCAGCGTGCGGACCGCGCCGTCACGGTCGCCCTCGGAGAGGAGCTGCAGGCCCGAGAGCGCGAGCGCGCGCTCCGGCGGCGGGACCGCGAACCCGAGCCGCTGCGAGAGCGCGCGGTAGTGGGCCTCGACCGCCGCGGCGCCGCCGCGCGGCCCCGTCGCCTCGGGGGACACCGGCATCGACCACCCGTCGAACACCTCCTCGAGGCCGGCGTAGTAGCTCGCGAAGGGCGTCGTGACGTGATCCTCGCCCGCGAGGTGGAGCGCCCGCAGGTGGACCGCGCCACCGCGGGCGAGGAGCCCCTTCAGCTCCTGGAAGCGGGCGGCGGCGAGCCGGCCCTCGTCGCCCACCGTGAGGACGATGGTCCCGGAGAGGCCGTCCTTGCGCCCGAGCGCGTCGCGCACCTCCCTCGCCGCGAGGTCGCGGTCCCAGCCGAGCGTCGGGCTCGCGGCGATGGCCGCCTGGAACACGCCGGGCCGCGCGGCCATCGCGTGCAGCGCGAAGAGCCCGCCGAACGAGTGGCCCGCCAGGATCCGCAGGGGCTCGGTCCGGTAGCTCCGGTCCACCCAGGGCACGAGGTCCTGCGCGAGGAAGGCGAGGAAGCGCTCCCCGCCGCCGCTCGTCTCGTACGAGACCTCCTCGCCTCCGCCCTGCTCGAGCTTCCCATGCGTCGGCGTCAGGTCGCGGACGCGGTCGGGGTGTGCGAGGCCCACGAGGAGCACCTCGGGCATGCGGCCGGCGCTCGCGAGGAAGCGGGCCGTCGTCGCGAGGAGCGGCAGCGTGCGCTCACCATCCGTGAAGTAGACGACGGGATACCGGCGCTCGCCGCGCTCGTAGCCCGGCGGCGTCAGGATGTACACGGTGCGCTCCTCGCCGAGCGCCGGAGACCTGAGCGTCACCACGCGCACGGGGAGATCCTGCGCGAGCGCGAGCGCGTGGGAGGCGACGGCGAGCAGGGCGGCGGCGACGAGCTTCATGGGGAGTGCCTCCGGAGGGCGCGAGGTCCCCGCAGCATAGGGGAGCCGGGGAGGGCGTCGCGCGGGCCCGAGGAGTCAGCGCAAGGAGGGGCGTGCCCGGCTCGCGTGACGCTTCGTTCGCGGCCGAGCAGGACGTCCCCTCGAGGCCGTGCGCTCGGAGATGGGAGGGCCGAAGCTCGTGGCAGATCGCGCGCTTGACGCCCGGTTGGGTGCTCGGTATTACGAACCACGAATTCGTGCGAACAGCTCCGCCTCCAGGGAGAGGCACACCGCATGCGCTCGAGCTTCACCGTCCTCCTCCTCCTCGCCGGGCTCGTGCCCGCCGGCGCGCGGGCGCACGAGGTCCTCCACGACGTCGAGCGGGGGCGAGCGGTGGCGGTCCGGGTGTACGAGTCGGACGGGGAGGCGCTCGCGGACGCGCCGTTCGAGGTGTTCTCGCCGTCGACGCCGGGAGCCGCCTACCTGGCGGGCCGGACGGATCGGGCAGGCTGGCTCGCGTTCGTCCCCGACGCGCCCGGCCGCTGGCGCGTGAAGGTCGTGGAGGCCGGCGGGCACGGGCTCGACACGACCGTGGAGGTCGCGCAGGCCGGGGCGGCCGCCCAGGGCGGTGCGCGAGCGGGCGGCGGCGCGGCGTTCGTGCTGCGGCCGCTCCTCGGCGCGGCGGTCATCGCGGCGGTGTTCGGCGCGCTCGTCCTCCTCGCGCGGCGCAGATCCACGAGCGGCTAGCGATGCACGTCCCCGACGGCTTCGTCTCCCCGCAGCTCACGCTCCCCGCGCTGGCCGTCTCGGCGCCGCTGTGGGCGTGGGCGGCGCGCCGTCACTTCGGCCGCTCCGCGGCGGACTCGCTCCCTGTGGTCGGCGCGCTCACCGCGGTGGCGTTCGTCGTCCAGTCGATCATGATCCCGCT
Source organism: Anaeromyxobacter sp. SG64 (assembly GCF_022690745.1). Lineage (NCBI taxonomy): Bacteria > Pseudomonadati > Myxococcota > Myxococcia > Myxococcales > Anaeromyxobacteraceae > Anaeromyxobacter > Anaeromyxobacter sp. SG64. Next base: position 25,005 of record NZ_JALCZB010000050.1, read on the forward strand.
CCCGGGCGGCACCTCCACGCACCTCCTGGGCGTGACGCTCCTCGCCATCCTGCACGGCCCGCTCGTCGCGTTCGTGTGCGAGTCGCTCGTGCTCGTCGTGCAGGCGCTCTTCTTCGGCGCGGGCGGCTTCACCGTGCTCGGCGTGAACGCCCTCGCCATGGGGCTCCTCGGCCCGCTCGCCGGCTGGCTCGTGCACCTCGCGCTGCGGCGGGCCTCGCCGCGGGGCGCCGCGCTCGTCGCCGCCTGGGTCGCCGTGCAGGTCTCGACCCTCGCGGTGGCGCTCGTCCTGGGGCTGCAGCACCGGCTCTCGCCGGCCTACTTCCCGACCCCGCTGCCGGTGACGCTCGCGGCGATGATGATCCCGAGCCTCGCCGTCACCGGGCCCGCGGAGGGGCTCTACACGCTGTTCGCACTGTCGGTGCTGCGGAGGGCGAAGGTCCGTGAAGCGCTCTGAGCCGCGGCGCAGCCAGCTCCTCCTCGCCCTGTGGGCGGCGTCGGTCTTCGGCCTGTCGGCGCTGACTGGCCTCCGCGGGCTGTCGCTCGCGACGCTCCTCGCGCTCCTGCTCCTCCGCCGGGGCGCGCTCCGCGCCGCGAGGCGCGTCCTCCGCTCGGTCGTGCCGGTCACGGCCTTCCTCTCGCTCGCGTCGGCGGGGTGGCTCCGGCTCGTCACCGGCCGCTGGCCCGACGCCGAGCCGTTCGTGGCGCTCGCGCTCCGCGCCGCGCTCATCGCCTTCGTGACCTTCTCCGCGCTCGCTCGGATCGAGCTCTTCCGCGCGCTCGCGCCCTTCCCGACGGCGAGCCGGCTGCTCGTCCTCACGCTCGCGCAGGTGCACGCGCTCCGGCTGCTCGCGACGGACTCGCTCCTCGGCCTCAGGAGCCGCATGCTGCGCCGCCCCGGGCCGGTCGACGTCGTCCGGGGCGCGGGCGGGATCACCGGCGCGCTCCTCACGCTCTCCATGAAGAACGCGCGCGACGTCTCCGACGCCATGCGCTCCCGGGGGTTCTAGTGCCGTTCCAGCTCGACCACGTGACCCTGGAGCTCTCCGGCCGGGCGGTGCTCCGCGACGTCTCCCTCTCCGTCGCGCCGGGCGAGCGGGTCGTCCTCCTCGGCGTGAACGGCTGCGGGAAGACCACGCTCCTCCGGGCGCTCGACGGCCTCGCGTTTCCCGCCGCGGGCGAGCTCCGCTACGCCGGCATCCCGCTCACGGCGCGGGCGCTCGACGACGCGACCTTCCGGCGCCGGTTCCGCAGCGAGGTGGGGCTCCTCTTCCAGAACGTGGACGCGATGCTGTTCAACCCCACGGTGGCGGACGAGCTCGCGTTCGGTCCGCGCCAGCTCGGCGCCCTCGACGTGGACGCGCGCGTGCGCCGCTGGGCGGAGGCGCTCGAGCTCGTGCCGTTCCTGGACCGCCCGCCGTTCGAGCTCTCCGGCGGCGAGAAGAAGCGCGTGGCGCTCGCCGCGGTCCTCGCGCTCGATCCGAAGGTGCTCCTCCTCGACGAGGCCACCGCGAACCTCGACCCCGCCGCCGCCGCGCGGGTGGTGGAGCTCCTCGCCGCGCTCGACGTGACGACCGTCGCCACGACCCACAACCTCTCGGTCGTCGAGGAGCTGGGAGACCGGGCGATCCTGCTCGACCGGGCGGGCGGCGGGATCCTCTTCGACGGCGCCCCGGCCGAGCTGCTCCGGGACGAGGCGCTCCTCGTGCGGAGCGGGCTGGCGCACCGGCACGCCCACCGCCACGGCTCCGCCGAGCACGCGCATTTCCACGTCCACGACGCCGAGTAGCGGGAGGGGCGGTGCCGGGAGGGACGGGGGCCCGGCAGGCTGGCCACGGCGGAGGAGGGCGTTATATAGAGCGCCGCGTGGAAGTGAAGATCGCCAAGACCGCCGGTTTCTGCTGGGGCGTCCGCCGCACCGTCGACAAGGTGATGGAGGTCGCCGACCACTCCTCCGGGCCCGTCGTGACGCTCGGGCCCATCATCCACAACCCGCAGGCGGTGGCGCGCTTCCGCGAGAAGGGCGTCGGCACCGTCAACGCCGTCGGCGAGGTGACGGACGGGACCACCGTCGTCGTCCGTACGCACGGCGCGGTGAAGGAGGAGCTCGAGCGCGCGGACGGGCGCGGGCTCGAGGTCGTGGACGGCACCTGCCCCTACGTGAAGTACCCGCAGGCGATGGCCCAGAAGCTCAGCGCCGAGGGGTATCACGTCGTCATCGTCGGGGACGCGAACCACGCCGAGATCAAGGGCGTCGTGTCGTTCAGCGAGGGCCCCTGCACGGTCGTGAAGCCGGGCGGCCCCATCCCGGAGATCCCGGCGAAGAAGGTCGCCGTCATCGCGCAGACCACCTGCATCGGCGCGGACTTCGAGGCGGTCGTGGGCGCGCTCGCCCTCCGGCACAAGGAGGTCCGGGCGGTGAACACCATCTGCAACGACACGGAGGAGCGGCAGGCGGACGCCCGCTCGCTCGCCCGCGAGGTGGACGCGGTGGTGGTCGTCGGCGGCAAGAACAGCGCGAACACGCGCCATCTCGCCGAGATCTGCCGCGAGATCCAGGCGCGCACGTGGCACGTGGAGACCGAGGCCGAGCTCCGGCCGGAGTGGTTCGACGGGTGCCAGGTGGTCGGGCTCTCGGCCGGCGCCTCGACGCCCGACTGGGTGGTCGAGGGGGTGGCGAGCTGGCTACGCGCCCTCCGCCCGCAGGGCGCGCCTTGACCCCGTGATCTCGGGCGTGTAGCGTGCGCCTTCCAAGATTCCCGATGTACGCCGGGGTATTCCCGGCGCGCGGCGCGCCTTCGATCCCCGGGGCGTCGGCCGCGACACGAACCAGGGGGCTTGCTGTGGTTGACGCCGGGGCGGTCCTGAGCCGCTCACCCAGAGTCGCAGGTCCGGCGTGATCCCGACAAAGGTTGGTCTTTTCCGAATGGAGAATCAGACTCCCCGTACGCCCGAAATCGAGACCGAGGACTTCGCCACGCTCTTCGCGCAGAGCGAGGCCCAGGCCGGTCCCATCGAGGAGGGCAAGGTCGTTTCCGGCACCGTCATCGCGCTCTCGAAGGACTATGCCGTCATCGACATCGGCTACAAGTCCGAGGGCCAGGTGCCGATGTCCGAGTTCGTCTCGGCGCCCGGCGGCGAGCCCGCCGTCAAGGTCGGCGACAAGGTCGAGGTGCTCGTCGAGTCCCGGGAGAACGACACCGGGATGGTCGTCCTCTCCAAGGAGAAGGCCGACAAGATGCGCATCTGGGACGAGATCTCCGCCGCGTGCGAGCGCGACGAGCTCGTCGAGGGCGTGATCGTCGGACGCGTGAAGGGCGGCCTCTCCGTCGACATCGGCGTGAAGGCGTTCCTCCCCGGCTCGCAGGTCGACATCCGGCCGGTCCGGAACCTCGACAAGCTGATCGGCGAGAAGTTCAAGTTCAAGGTCATCAAGTTCAACAAGAAGCGCGGCAACATCGTCCTGTCGCGCCGGGTCCTCCTCGAGAAGGAGCGCGAGGAGCTCAAGAAGGAGACCCTGAAGAACCTGAAGGAGGGCGCGGTCCTCAAGGGCCAGGTGAAGAACCTGACCGACTACGGCGCCTTCATCGACCTCGGCGGCATCGACGGCCTCCTCCACGTCACCGACATGAGCTGGGGCCGCATCGGCCACCCGTCGGAGATGTTCGAGGTCGGCCAGGAGGTCCGGGTCGTCGTCCTCAAGTTCGACCCCGCCTCCGAGCGCGTCAGCCTGGGCCTGAAGCAGATCCAGGAGGACCCGTGGCACCGCGCCGACGAGAAGTATCCGGTCGGCACGCGCGTCAAGGGCAAGGTCGTCTCGCTCACCGACTACGGCGCGTTCATCGAGCTCGAGCAGGGCGTCGAGGGCCTCGTCCACGTCAGCGAGATGAGCTGGACGAAGCGCGTGAAGCACCCCTCGAAGCTCGTCAACCAGGGCGATCAGGTCGAGGCGGTCGTGCTCGACATCGACCCGAAGGCGAAGCGGATCAGCCTCGGCATGAAGCAGATCGAGGCGAACCCGTGGACGCTCCTCGAGGACAAGTACCCCATCGGCACTACGATTCGCGGCGAGGTCCGCAACGTCACCGACTTCGGCGTGTTCGTCGGCGTCGAGGAGGGGATCGACGGCCTCGTGCACGTGTCCGACATCTCGTGGACCGAGCGCATCAAGCACCCGGGCGACAAGTTCAAGAAGGGTGACGTGGTCGAGGCGGTGGTGCTCAACATCGACGTGGAGAACGAGCGCTTCAGCCTCGGCATCAAGCAGGCCCACGTCGATCCCTGGACGACGCTCTCCGAGCGCCACCCGGTGGGCTCGCGCGTGAAGGGCAAGGTCACGAAGGTCACCGACTTCGGCGCGTTCGTCGAGATCGAGCCGGGCATCGAGGGCCTCGTCCACGTCTCCGAGATGAAGGACGAGCGCGTCGAGAACCCGCGCGACGTGGTGACCGAGGGCCAGGAGGTCGAGGTCAAGGTCATCGACATGGACCTCCACGAGCGCAAGGTCGCGCTGTCGATCAAGCAGCTCAACCGCGACGGCGGCGAGGACGACTACCGCGAGTACCTGCGCCGTCAGGGCGACGGCCGCGCGCGGCTGGGCGACCTGATGGAGAAGTTCAACCGCCGCAAGTAGTCGAGCTCCGGTGGCAGTCCAGAGCGGCGCGTCCTCGTGGACGCGCCGTTCTCTTTTTTTACCCCTACACCGCCTGCATGAGCAGGTAGGCGAGCGCGTCGAGCGGGAGGACCTCGTCCGTGAGGCCTCCCAGCACGGCCTCGCCGTTCATGCCGAAGATGACCGAGGACTCCTTGTCCTGGGCGACCACGGTGCCGCCCGCGGCATGGAGGGTCGCGAGGCCCTTCACGCCGTCGTGGCCCATGCCGGTGAGGATGAGCCCGAGCGCGGCGGGGCCGAACGAGCGCGCCACCGACTCGAACAGGTAGGTCCCGGAGGGCTTGAAGCCCTCGATCGGCGGCGCGTCGGAGAGCTCGATCCGGTCGCCCTTCACCCCGAGGTGGCGTCGATCCGGCGCGAGGTAGACCGTCCCGGGCGCGAGCGGCTCGCCGTCGTCGCCGACCTTCACGCGGAGCGGAGACGACTCGCCGAGCCACTTCGCGAGCCCCTCCGCGAAGCCCTCGGCGATGTGCTGCACGACGAGGAGCGGCGCGCGGAAGTCGGCCGGCAGCTCGGAGAGGATGCGCGACAGCGCGGGCGGACCGCCGGTCGACGCGGCGATGGCGACCACCCGCGCGCGCGTGCGCTGCGGGCGCGCCTCGGGCGCGGCCGCGCCGGGCCGCGGGGACTGGACGCGCGGCAGGAGGTTCACCCCGGCCATCGCGCGGGCCATGGTGAGGAGGTGCCGCGCCTGCGCGTCGAAGTCGGGATCGCCGGGCGCGGGGGGCTTCGGCACGACCGCGAGCGCGCCGGCCTTCATCGCGTTGAGCGCGAACCCGACGGAGTTCACGTCCTGGCCCGAGACGACCACGATCGGCGTGGGGAGCTCGGTCATGATCCGGAGCGTCGCGTCGAAGCCGTTCATGACCGGCATCTCGATGTCCATCGTGACGAGGTCCGGCTTCAGCCGCCGGGTGAGCTCGACGGCCTCCTCGCCGTTCCGCGCCCGGCCGACGATCTCGAAGCCCGGCTCGAGCGCGAAGATCGCCTCGAGGAGCCTGAGCGACGCCTCCATGTCGTCCGCCACCACCACCCGGATCATGGGACCTCCTCGAGCAGCTCCGAGAGCGTGTCCAGGAGCACGCGCTGGTCGAACGTCGACTTCACGAGGTATGCGTCGGCGCCCGCCTCGAGGCCGCGCCGCCGGTCGGCGTCGCTCTCGAGGGCCGTCAGCAGCACGACCGGGACCCGGGCGAGCCGGGGGCTCTGCCGGATCGCCCGGGTCAGCTCGAAGCCGTTCATGCCGGGCATCTCCACGTCCGACACGACGACGTCGGCCCCGTGCTGCCGGAGGAGCGACCAGGCCTGCTCTCCGTCGGCCGCCGTCGTCACGTCGTACCCGGAGGCCTCGAGGATGCTCCGCGCGAGGGCGCGGGTGGTGGCGGCGTCGTCCGCGAGGAGGACGCGCCGCCGCGCGGGCCCGGCCTCGCGGGCCGGCGCCGCCGCGAGCGCCGCGGCCGCGTGGGAGCGCTCCACGAGCTCGCGGCTCGCGAGGACCACCGCGAGCTCGCCACCCGGCAGCGCCGCGACCGCGCTCGCCAGGGGGAGCCCGGCGAGCCGCCCGCCGAGCGGCTCGAGCGACAGCTCCCGCTCCGCGAGCACCTCGTCGACCGCGAACGCGGCGCGCTGCCCGGCCACGTCCATCACCACGGCCATGCGGCGGTCCTCGGCGCGCCACGGCCCCGACGCGAGCCCCAGCGCGTGGGCGAGCGGCGCGATGGGCACCGGCTCGCCCGCGAGCAGCACGGTCCTCCCACCGCTCGTCGCGAGGAGCTCGGGGCGCAGCCGGAGCACGCGCTCGACGTCCAGCGCCGGCACCGCGAAGCTCTGGCCGGCGTCGCGGGCGAGCAGCGCGCGCAGCCCGTAGAGCGTGGTGGGCACCGCGAGCTCGAAGCAGGTCCCCCGTCCGCGCGCTGACGTCACCGCGACCGAGCCGCGCATCGCGCGCACGGCACTCGCGACGACGTCGAGGCCGACCCCGCGGCCGGAGAGCTCCGTCACCGCGGTGGCGGTGGACAGCCCGGGCAGGAAGACGAGCTCGAGCGCCCGGCGGCGATCGGGGGGGACGGGCAGGCCGCGGCGGCGAGCCTCGTCGCGCAGCTGCTCCGGGTCCAGCCCCCGGCCGTCGTCGCGGACGCGCACGAACACCCGCTCGCCCTCGATGCGCGCGTCGACCTCGATGCGCCCGCGCTCCGGCTTCCCGCCGGCGCGCCGCTCCTCGGCGGGCTCGATGCCGTGGTCCACGGCGTTTCGCACGAGCTGGGCGAGCGGCTCACGGAGCGCGTCGACGACCGAGCGGTCGAGCTCGAGCCCCTCTCCTCCGACCGCGAGCTCCACCTCGCGCCCGAGGGCGGCGGCGACGTCCCGCGCCGCGCGCTCGAGCCCGGCGGTCGCGTCCGCCCACGGTCGGAGCCGCAGCGCGCGCACGTCGGAGGCGAGACGGCGCGTGCGCCGCTCGAGCGCGCGGGCCTCGACCGCGAGCTGGCCACGCAGCGCCGCGAGCCCGCGCTCGACCCGGCCGAGCTCGTCCTCGACGCCGAG